>JBAIYI010000271.1:0-10990 GCA_037915955.1 Terriglobales bacterium | reverse complement strand
GGATGCCAATGTACATCCTTCAAAGACTGAGGTGCGTTTCCGGCAGCAGTCGCTGGTGCATGACTTTGTGCGCGAGTCGGTGCGGGCGGCGCTGATGAAAGCGCGTCCTGTGCCGCAGTTTACACGTGAGATCCACGCGCAGCCCACGGCAGCGCCGGGATTTTCGCCGGGAGCGCTGCAGGAGCGGTCCGCGGCCGGTACTGTGGCGACCATGCCGCAGGTGGCGCCCGAATTCGCGCTGCAACCGGCTCCGCAGCCCATAGTTACCGAAAGATTGCAATTCGCAGGCGAGGCAATTCCGGTTGAGGCCAACGCGGCGGTGAGCGGCTTTGGCGTACCGGGAATCGCGCCACTCGCGCCCAGCAATGGCGCAATCTCCGATACATGCGGCAACGTGATTGAAGAGGAACCGCAGGCGGTCCCCGATGCTCTTGCGCTTGCCAGCCTGAAGCCGCTGGGCCAGGTGCGCGAGTCTTTTATCCTGGCGGTAAACGCGGACGGACTGTGGATCATTGACCAGCATGTAGCGCACGAGCGTGTGCTGTTTGAGAAGATTCTGCGGGAGCGCTCGCAGGCAGCGTTGGAAGGCCAGCGCCTTCTTATGCCGCTGCTGGTGGAACTCACGCCGGCGCAGCAGGCGGTGTTCACCGAGATTAGTGACGAACTGAGACGCAATGGCTTTGAAGTGGAACTGTTCGGGACGCGAACGGTAGCGGTGAAGACCGCCCCGGCGGGCGTTGAGCCGAGTGATGCGGAGAAGATGCTGCTGGAGCTGCTGGACCAGTGCGGCGATCCGGAGCAGCAGTTGAACCTGGAGAAGATTCGGGCGCGGATTGCAGCCAGTATCGCGTGCCATGCAGCCATCAAGATCAATATGCCACTGGAGCAGAACAAGATGGAGTGGCTGCTGAAGGCGCTGAGTGAAACCGAGTGTCCCATGAGCTGCCCGCATGGAAGGCCGGTGGTCCTCAGGTATTCTGTAAAGGAGATTCAGAAAGCGTTCAAGCGCATTTGAGATGACGGACCACGACTTACAGGAACTGAGGACCCACAAATGGCGGCTGGATGGCAACGCCGTGCAGACCATTGAGCACGCGCGTGCCTTCTTAAACGATGTGGGATTCTGCCTGATGTATCCCGACCGTTCAGTGCCGCTGTCGCCGACGTTCATTGGCGCGTATGCCGGATCAGGGCAGAACCTGCCGGACAGCAAACATGCCTTTGCCGATCCCCGCGCTCAGCAGGCAAAGGAGCTGATGGTCCGCATGTTGCGCGAGCGCAGCGCGTACGAGCTGCCGGTGGGTGATGACATTCTGGTTGTCTCCTCTTCGCTGTTCCCATTTTTCTATTCACTGCTCAGTGACCATTCACCCAAAGCGCCGCCCAAGTTCCGAGCCCAGGGGGTGAAGGTCTCTCCGCTGTCGGTGCAGGTGTTTGATGCGATCCAGAATCATGGCCCGCTGAGCAAGGAGAAGCTTCGCGAACTGGTTGGCCGCGAGATGAGCGACGCAGCGCTGGATCGATCACTGGGCGAGCTGTGGTCCATTGTGAAGATCACACGCGTAAATTATCGCGAAGGCCAAGGGGCGCAGTGGGACGTGCTTTACCGCTGGGCCCCTGAGGTGGTGAAGGAGGCCTTTGATATCTCTGAGCCAGAGGCGATTTCAGCGTTGCTGGGGAAATACCTTGATGCGGTGATTGCCGCCACGCAGGAAGAGGTAGAGCAGTTCTTCTCCCTGTTCACAGCACGGTCGAAGGTGCGTGAAGCGATGAACGCGTTGCTGGCGGCTCGGCAGCTCAGCTTTGTCTCCATCGGGCCAAAGACGCTGGTGCGGCTCGCGCCTGTGCCTGAGCCGCAGCGGAGAAGGATCCATGGATGAGCCGCGCGCCGCGACGACGCGGCGCATTGTGATCGCCATTGACGGGCCAGCGGGATCAGGCAAGAGCACGCTGGCCAAACTGCTTGCGGAGAAATATCAGTACATCAATATTGAAACCGGAGCGATGTACCGTGCGCTGGCGCTGAAGGCGATGGAGAACGGAACCGCGCTGGACGATGGGGCGGCGCTTACGAAGCTGGCTGACGCTTCGCGGATTGAGCTTGTGCCGGGACCAGAACGGAACCGCGTGCTGCTGGATGGTCGCGATGTGACCGAAAGCGTTCGCAGGCAGGAGATCACGGATGCGGCGTCGAAAGTCTCCGTGCATCCCGGCGTGCGCGAGTGGATGGTGGCGCAACAGCGTGAGATGGGCGCTACGGGCGGGATCGTGATGGAAGGCCGCGATATCGGCACCAAAGTATTTCCCGGCGCCGAGGTGAAAATCTTCCTGGATGCCGCACCGGAGGTGCGTGGTGCGCGGCGCTTTCAGCAGGACGCCGCTACGGCCGTGAAGGAAGCGAGCGTGATCGCGGAGTTGCGGGCGAGGGATGAACGCGACCGTACGCGGGCAAATTCGCCGCTGGAGCCGGCGGTGGACGCGGTGCATATTGATTCCACGAACCTGACGCTGGATGAAGTGTTTGCGCGCGCGGTGGAGATTATTGAAGAGAAGCTGGCGCAGAAGAGCGTGGCGCGCTGACGCCGGCAAATTTTTTGAGTGACAGGAGGCACAGCCTGAGGCGGTGCCTCCTTTTCAAGTAAAGACACTCTTCGTATTTGCGCGCTACCGTTTTCTCACTTCAATTTTTCCGTGATCGGCGCGAAGGCGCATCGCCGGTCCGCCTTTGCCCACACTGCCTTTGGCGCTGGCATCACGGCCGCTGTTATCCACGTTCACACCGAAGTCAGTTTCAATCTCGCCGCTCAGGCTTTGGGCGTCAAGCTGGAAGCTGGCGTTGGCCGGCACTTCCACGCTGACTTCACCATGGACCGAGTTTACGTCCAAAGCGCCCAGCGGAGCTTTCAGTTGCAGCTCAACCGGCGCGTTGCGGTTCTGGATGTGGATGTCTCCTGTCACATCTTCCAGATGGATCGACTTGCTGCGCGTATCCATGCGGAAGGGGCCGGTAATGCCGTTGGCGCGAAGATCGTCAGGCTGCATGGTGAATTCGCCATCGAGCTTGTTGAACTGCATGTCAGTCCGCGTGGAGGTGAAGCGAACAGGCTTGGCGATCCGGGCCATGCGCATGTCACCCCAGTAGGTGCCGGTGAGAGTGAGCGTGCCGCCGATGTCAGAAAGATCGCTATCCTGTACCACGCCATCCAGCGTCAGATTGCCGCTCACGTTTTTGGCCGTGGCGTTCCCCTTGCGCAGGTGCAGCGAAGCATCGCCTTTGACCTGCTCGACGCTCACATCGCCGTGATCCGTGCTGAGTTCCACGTTGCCGGAGCGGTCGCTCACGCTGATATTTCCATTGCGCGAAGTGATGGAGAGGGCCGCGCCGCGCGGGAGTTCGAGATCAACGTCATAGCGGCCGCGATCGAAGGCGCCGCTGGTCATGTCAAGGACCATGATGCTGCCTTGGGGCTCGAAATGAGCCTTGGTCTGTTCGTTGATCTGCTCGGCCGCGGATTGCGATTCGCTGCGGATTTTTTTCTGGACCACCGCATGCGCGTCGGCATCCTGGCTGGCCGTGACTTTGATGTCGGCCCGACTGCAGATGATCTTGAACTGCGTGGCGCCCGCGGCCGGTTGAGAGAACTGATTGGTGAAGTCGTAGGAAGTCCCGCCGAAACCGAAGAAGTCGCTGGCATCAGCGTCGTCAATCCTGATGGCGGGGCCGATCTCATTCCAGTCTACGCGCGCGGCTTGAGTGGAAATCAGCCCGAAGATGATAAAGAAAACCAGGAACGTGACCGCACCGGCGCCCAACCGGGGCGTTGCGTAGCCCTGCTGGCGGGCCCAGAGATATTCGCCCAGGCGGATCACGCCCCAGAGAATGAGCAGCAGGGGCCAGTAATGGCCGAACCAGTGCCAGAACGCGGACCTGGAGAAATGAAAGATCCCCATGTTGCGCAGCAGAAACAGAACGCCGATAACGATCAACACCAGCGGGCCGAAGATCGAGCGCGGGCGGCGTGCCGGATAGTATGGAACTTGTGTTGGTGTGCTCATGGGTTCACCTGTTGGTCATTCGGCGGCATCTGCTCGCTCGAAGTTGAAGTTGCTGTGGCAGGGGAAGTTGAGCCGCTCCACGTTTGCGGCGAAGTCCCAGCAGCGGTCCCGACTCCACTCCATGGCTGGGCGACCGGCGCTGCGGCCACCCCATAAGGCGGCACATGGCCTTCGATGGAGGCGGTGTGTCCAAGGAAAGAGAATGCGCCGACCACCAGCAGGATCACCGGCCAGCTCTGGTGGATGGGGACAACATCGTTCGCCTGCAGCAGCATCAGGACACCGGTGGTAATGATCAGGGCAGCTCCCATCAGGTCTCTGGCGCGGCACCGAGCGCACGAGCATTTCGGATTTCTAACGTACGGTTCCATGCGCTCCTCCCTCAACTCTTCTGCGCCAGCCGCTTGTAGGCGATCCATATACCAATACCGATCACCAGAAGCGGGGCGAAATGGCGCATGCTGAAGAAACCTGTTGTACTCAGCAGAAAGAACACGCCCAGGATGATCAGAACAATGGCTCCAGTCGGCGCGCTCTCAGCGGGGGGGGCCTGTGGTTGAACTCCCGAAATGGCAGCGCCGGTTGCGGGCCCGCTCATCATGGGTGCGGCGGCGTAAGCGTCATTGGCGTTCGATAGAGGCGCAACTCCTGCCGCTGAGCCGGCGGATGCCGCGCTCGCCGGCGAGACATTCGCTGCCGGCGGTATGCCAGTTCCTGTGCCCTGCAAGCCGAGCATGCGGTCCAGGCCCAGTGGGTCCGGTAAGGGCAGGCCAAGCTTCTTGGCTTCAGCGGTCTTGTAAGCTTCAAAAGCCATGTAGACCACCCAGAAGGCGATCAGGATTCCAAAGGCTCCAGAAATGTTGTCCGCCGCAAGGATCAGCAGAACGAAGATCACCACGTGGGCCAGGGCCTTCATGAACTGGCCGTTGTACATGGCGCCGACGCCCGGGATAAAGCCAAGCATCAGCGCGGCGCCGGGACTGGGGGCGCCGGGAACGGCGACAGGAACAGCTACGGGCCGAACCGGCGCGCCGGCAACAACATTGCCCTGAATACGGGCGGCCAGACACGGCTCGCAGTAGATCGCGCCCATCACGTCGCGTTTGCAGTTGTCACACAGGGCCTTGCCGCAGGTCCGGCAATAAGCGCTTGCCGGTACATCGGTATGTACGGCGCAGTTCATATTTGTGCTCCTTCGTTCTTCCACGTTGATCTGGCCACCAGGCTGCCATCGCGCTCCTGGCTGTAGTTTTCATGTTGCGGTTGCCCGCTTGTATCCGGCGGTGTGCTACGGTTCTGCGGACCGGGCTTGGTGCTGTTGTCGCCGCCCGGCTGCGTGGCTTTCTTCAGTCCCTGCACGCGGCTTTCAACTTCATACACCAGGCGCAGGTTGTCGTAATAGCGCTGTACGCGGGCCTGGACTGAGGTGTACTGCAGCACAACCGTTTTGCGCAGCATGGTGGGATGCGCCACCAGGCTGCCTACGTCCTTCATATTCACGCCCAGAGCGCTCAGCGTGAGCCCGATGGAAAAGAACGCCATCCCGAAGGACATGGCAAACCTTGAGCTGAGCACCGGACGCACACTCGCCCAGCCCAGCCATCTCTTGCGGACTGGCTGCTGCACCGCGGCTCCCGCCGTGCTGGTACCCGCCTGAGCATGCGAAGTCGCGGCCAGGATGTTGTGGACCAGGTTTTTCGGCGGCTCAACTTCTTCCAAGGCGTCCAGCATGAGCATGCCTTCGCGGACTTCCGACCACAGCGGGCCGCAATTCCCGCAGCTCAGCCGATGGGCCTCAAAGTCCCGCTGTACAGCCGGGGTCAGCGCCCCAAGATTGTCCAGTGCATCGGCCAGTAGTGCCTCAAACTGGGTGCAATCCATTCCGGTTTGTGACGTCCGATCAGTCATAACCTGCCTGCTTTTTATTACGAGAAATTAATCGAGCTAGTTCCATTCTTCCGCGGTTGATCCGCGACTTCACCGTACCCTCCGGCACCCTCAGCACCTGCGCAATCTCTTTGTAATCCATATCTTGCAGGTCCCTCATGATCACCGCCTCCCGCAGGTCGGGCGATATTTTGGCCAGCGCCGCCCTCACCATCACCTGCGTCTCCTGGCTGGCGACCCGGTCATCCGGCGCGGGCCCGTGGTCGGCAATCCGGTCGCTCAGCCGCAGGGAATCGTCTTCTTCGCCCAGGCCGGCATCCATTGAGTCGGTCACGCGGTCCTGCTTGCTGCGCCGGAAGTGGTCGACCAGAAGGTTGCGGGTCAGGGTGGTCAGCCAGGTGGTAAATGCCCCTTTTTCAACACTATAGCTGCCCAGCGTGCGGTACACCCGGATAAACACTTCCTGCGTAAGGTCTTCAGCATCGTGGGGGGAATTGGTGAACCGGTAGCACAGGTTGTAGATCCGCCTGTTGTGCAGACGCACAATTGCCTCCCACGCCGCGGCGTCGCCCGCCAGGCATCGGTGGACAAGTTGTGGTGTCTGCTGGTCCTCCAAGCAGTCTCCCCGTCAACAGGTACGTGAAAAAGGTGTTCTCAGTTCAATGGTTTACAGGAAACAGGGTGGGGAAGCAATGAGGGCTGCAGCACGCCGAACTCGCCACGGAGGGCGAGCAGGTCGCCGCAGATTTGAATCAATTTTTTTTGACGTCCTGCTCTGGCGTGGCAGATGTTTCCTGTTCAGCTTCGATCGTTTCTTTCCAGCAGCTCGCGGATCGTGCGCAGCTCGCCCGCGATTTCGAAAAGCTTCAGCAAAGCCAGGATCAGCGCGATGCCCAGGCATGCACCCGAGCCATTCAGGAGCAGTTCGCGGGTCTCTCGGTCCACAAAAAATGAGATAAAGAACAAGCCCAGAGCCAATATCCCCAGCACACGAGCCGCAGTGCGCATCGAATCTGGCTGCGCCGGTCCACTCTCTCCGCTTCGCTCGGTCGCTCTGCCGGTGGCCGTGCCCGTCTGATTCGAATCGCTGTCTAAAAGTCCCATAGGTCCCCCGTGAGAAATTGCGGCTCACGATCATACCCGAGAACTGCCGCCGCAACAGCTCTCTTTTTTTGCATGGATGGGATTCTCCGTGTCAATGCCTGCGTCCTCGGCCGTGCGAGCTTTCAACTCCCGATTCCGGCGATTCTGCGGGGACCAAATACCAACTACCAACCACTCCGTACCGCCGTCTATCCAATTTGCCCGCGAGGCGTTCGCGCCTGTATATAAGAGAGCCGCAAAATTGGCGGCGGAGTCGGGTTCTATTCCAAATTCCCGGAGTTACTCGAATGCGAATGAAAGCAATACGCCTTCTCTTACCGTTAGCAGTCATCGTCATGAGTGCGCTTGTCTTTGTTCAGGGACAAGGAACCCCGGCCGCGCAGCCCGGGCAAGGGCAACAGCCGACGGCAACCATCTCTTCGGCCATGGATCGCGAGATCAGCACCGTGGAAAAGGAAGTGGTGGAAGCCGCCGAAGCCATGCCGGACGACAAATTCAATTTTTCTCCTGAGGGAATCAACCTCAAGGGGAGCGACTATAAGGGTGTGCGCACGTTTGCCTTGCAGGTCAGGCATATCGCCGCGTCGAATTACATTCTGTGGTCGCAGCTTACCGGCGATAAGTTCCCGCAGGACTACCTCGGGGGCAACGGTCCTGAGAACCTGAAGTCGAAGGTCGAGATCATCAGGTTCCTCAAGGATTCTTTTGCCCTGGGTCACAAGGCCGCGGCAACATTGACTGCGGAGAACATGCTGCAGAACCCGGGGAGCAGCAAATCCACCCGGCTGCACCTCGTGGCTTTCGGCGTGGCGCACGCTTTCAATCATTATGGACAAATGGTGGAATACCTGCGGATGAACGGCATTGTGCCGCCCGCCACGGCCAACCGAAAACCGTAATTGAAAATCATGCCCGCACACCGGCGCGTCATGTCGGTGATTTAGACTCCTCGCCTGCCCTGGAACTCTGTGTTTCTCCGTGTGCTCTCTCATAAATGCAACCGGGAGCCACTAAAGTCTGTCATTCGCCAAGCTCGAGCACCGTCAGGTGCGGCATATGGTAGCCCAGTGCGTTCCCGAGGCGCGCACCGCGCGCTGAGGGATAAGCGCTGGGTAGGCTGGCATAAACCACATCCTCACGCCGTAGGCCGTCGCGAAGCGTCAGCGGAGCGACAAGAAAAGAGCGGCAAAAAAGCATTTTCATCCTCTTCTGAGAGCGCCCTCCGTTCACTGTTTGTGCTTAACCCAAGGTTGATTCGCGCTCTTTCGCGTAATTTCGCGGCTACCGTATTCTTTGCGGTGAAACGTGTGTCGTGTTCGGGAGCAACTCTCGCCCGCAGCACGGAATCTCAACCCTGCAAGTAACTTTTGGTTGAGACCCTTAATATGAACCCTCGTGGGATTTGTTCCTTTGCTCTTCTCATTGGTACAGCAATTGGTCTGGTAGCAATCAACGGGTGCGGCTCACAGGGAATTGGAAACCAAAATTCCGGTTCGCCCACACTCACCTTTTCCGCCAACAGTACTTCTATCAGCAGCGGGCAAAGCGTAACGCTATCGTGGCAGGCCACGAATGCTTCATCGGTAACCATTACTGCGGCGGCAGGCGGCACAACGCGCACCGTCACGAACAGTACGCAAGCCTCCGGGAGCGTCTCAGATTCACCCACGCAGACTACCGTCTACAGCGCCATAGCCAAGGGAAGTTCGGGATCCAGTACTCCAACGCAGAACATTACCGTTGCCGTGGCGCAGCCGGTTCCGCCCCAGGTGACTTCTTTTACTGCGAATCCCACGTCCGTGAATGCAGGCCAAACCTCAACCATTACCTGGGCTACCACAAACGCTACTGCTGTCACCATCAATCCGGCCGTGCTGCCTCCTGAAGATGGCGTTACGCTCCCGGCTTCGGGCTCGGCGAATCCGCCGGTAGCTGCAACTACAACATTCACGATCACCGCCACAGGGCCGGGCGGCTCTTCCGCACCGCAATCGGTAACCGTGACAGTTCCTTTTAACCTCAGTTTGAGTGCGACGCCTGCAACCATAACTCCCGGTCAGCAGGCTACGTTGAACTGGCAGGTGAGCGGCGGATCTGCCCCTTCACTTTCGATCGATAATGGCGTTTGCTCCCCGTGCGCACTGCCTCAAGGCACGGCAACGGTTTCCCCCGCGGCGACGACCACTTACACGGCAACAGCCGTTGCGCCGGACGGCACACCGATCAAGCAGAGCGCGACCATAACTGTTTCAACCCCGGCCGCGGGCGTGATTAAACATGTTTTCTTCATGCTGCAGGAAAATCGCTCTTTTGATATGTACCTTGGCCAGCTCGGGCCTTACCGCACCGCTCGCCTGGCGCAGTTCGGCATCAATGACGCCCAGACCGTTGACGGCTTTGATCCCAACGTTACGCTCCTCGATTCCCATACAGGAACCCACACCAAACCATTCCACGAAGCTACCGTCTGTACTGAAAACCTGACGCCCGCGTGGGATGAAAGCCATCACGATGTCTCGCTCACGGGCGGGGATGCAGCATGGAACACGACGACTACTTTTACCAACTCGTCATTTGCCATGAGCGGCTTCCTGGACACCACCGGCTCGGTGGCGCAGACCTTCGATCCCAACGGCACGCGCGCCATGGGCTTCTATAACCAGACGGACATACCGTACTACTACGACCTGGCCACGTTCTTTGCCACCAGTGACAGCTGGCACTCGCCCATCCTGGGCAATACATTCCCGAATCGCTTCTACCTCATGGCCGGCACATCCTTCGGTCACGAATATCCTGACGGCGACTTGAACCATCCCAAGTACGCGGCCAAGACGATTTTCCGCGCCATGAATGACGCCAATGTCAGCTGGACCTATTACTACACGGATGCGATTTTCCTGGCCAATTTCCAGGACTTCTTTGATCCCACTATCCAGCCCAAGACCGTGCCGGTCAACGATCTGCTGAGCCGGCTGGGCGGCGTTTGCAGCGGTGCTCCCTGCGACCCCGATAAGGCCCTGCCGCAGGTGATCTTTATCGATAGCGGGTCCGGTGGTAGCGGGCTGGATGAGCATCCGGACAACAACATTCAGTCGGGCGCCGCTTTCGTGCAATCGATCATCGCGGCCCTGATGAACAGCGACGCCTGGAACGACTCTGTCTTTATTCTTAGTTATGACGAAGGCGGCGGTCTTTACGATCACGTGCCACCCGTGAACGTGCCCTTGCCGGACGGCTTCGCGCCCGGAAACTGTCCTGACCCGAACAATGGATCTTTCGGTTACTGCGTGGTGGGCAAACTCGGAGGCACCTTCAACCTTACCGGCTTCCGGGTTCCGGTGACGGTGGTTTCGCCGTTCGCCAAGCCGCACTTTGTTTCTCATACTCCGCGGGATTACACCGCAATTCTGGCGTTCATTGAAAAGACGTTCAATATTCCGGCGCTCAGCGCGCGCGACGCGTTCTGGCAGGACCCATCACGCGATATGAGCGAATTCTTTGACTTCAGCGCGCCCAACCTGTTGCAGGCGCCGACTGCCGTTCCATGGACGCAGTTCCTCCCGCAACAGCCCACAGGCGCCCTCTGCGACAAAACAAAGGAGGCCGGCCCAACGTTCTAGAAACCGGTTCCCGCCCGCCTTCCTCTTGTGTTTCCGTGCCTCCGTGGTAGGTGTTGCTTTGCGGTGAACCGGTTTTTCGATGACGGCGATTCAGCACGATCACGGCGATCCGCCCGGGTGGAGGAGGCCTTTAGGCCTCCGGTAAAAGCCCTCACCCCTTGTCATCTTGAGCGAGCCGGGAGGGAGCATTGCGGACTGACCGGCGAGTCGAAAGATCCCGGGGATTTGTCCTTTGCGATGCAGACTTAGGGAGTTCCGGCCCATGCTGGTGGGTGGACTTTCCAGTTGTTGCTCTCCCGATCACCAGATCACCCGATCAA
>JBAIYI010000823.1:0-3790 GCA_037915955.1 Terriglobales bacterium | reverse complement strand
CCGGCGGCACCCAGGTAATGATCTCGTACGGGTCCATGATGTCGCAGGTCTTGCAGTGCACGCAGTTGGAGGGATTCAGATGAATCTCTTTCCCGTGCGGGGCGCTACCGGCATCCACCATCTCGTAAACGTTGGCGGGGCAGAAATGCTGGCAAGGACTGCCGAATTCCACGATACAGCGTGAGTTGCAAATGTTGGTGTCGTGGATAACAAGGTGCGCGGGCTGATCTTCCTCGTGCCGCGTACCGGAGTGGTAAAGATCGGTCAGTTTGTCGAAGGTGAGCGTGCCGTCGCCTTTCGCATCGTTCAGCAGTTGGGCGCGCTGGCCGCCATCAGCGGGAAGCTGATCCAGATGCTTCATGCGCGTGTGGCCCTTGTGGGCGGGATAAATGTTGTGCATTCCGCGCCCGCCGGTGAGCTGCTGGATGGCGGCATGGAACAATCCGGGCACAAGGCCGTTCTCGAATCCCTGGTGGAAGTTGCGGACCTCCCAGAGTTCGTCGCGGATCCAGCTGGCATCTACGGCCAGTTTGTATTCCTGTAGCTTGTCTTTACCGAACTTGCCTTCAGCAAGGGCCGAGTACGCGGTTTCGGCGGCGAGCATGCCGCTCTTGATGGCCAGGTGAATGCCTTTGAGGCGCTGCGAATTGAGGAAGCCGGCGGAGTCCCCCACAATCATCCATCCATCGCCTGCGAGCGGAGGCAGCGAGTACCAGCCGCCGTACGGCACGGACTTGGCGCCGTAGCGGATCATCTTGCCGCCCTTCAGCAGATCGGTAATCAGCGGATGCTTCTTCCATTCCTGCAGGACTTTCTGAGGGTCGGTGCGAGGATCGATGTAGTCGAGGCTGGTGACGTAGCCCAGTGAAACAAGATTGTCTTTCGAGCCGTAGATCCATGAGCCGCCGTATTCCTTGGTGGTCAGCGGCCAGCCGAGAGTGAGAATGACTTCGCCTTTGCGAACGCGCCCCGGAGGGAGTTCCCACAGCTCTTTCACGCCTACGCCATAAATCTGTGGGTTGCGGTCTTTGCAGAGATCGAACTTGTTGATGAGCTGCTTGGTGAGCGAGCCGCGCGTTCCTTCCGCCAGAACTGTGACTTTCGACTTGAGCTCATAGCCGGGTTCAAAGTTCGACTTCTGCTGCCCGGTCTTGTCTATGCCTTTATCGTCGGTAATGACGCCGGTAACGCGTTCGCCGTCATAATTGAGTTGCGATCCTGCGAAGCCGGTGAAGACGGTGATGCCGGCCTGCTCAACTTTTTCACCGAGCCATTTCACAAACTTGTTGATGGAGATCACGTAATTGCCGTGGTCCTGCATGGGCGGCGGCATAAGCGGCGCGCGATAAGACTTCTTCTCCGTGAGGTAGTAAAAGCTTTCGTGCTCTACCAGCGCGTCAAGCGGAGCTTCGTCGCGCCAGCCGGGAAGAAGTTCGTCCATGGAACGCGGATCGAGTATGGCGCCGGAGAGGCAATGCTGGCCCACTTCGCGGGCCTTCTCCAGGACGTAAATGTTCTCTTTGGTCAGTTGCGCGTCAGGATGGCGACGATTGTGAACGTCGATCAGCTGCGAAAGACGCAGCGCGCAGGCCATACCGGACGGCCCGCCGCCGACGATGACCACATCCGCTTCCATCTGCGGACGCTCGATGTTTTCAAGAGGTTTGCGGAAATAAATCATTTGAGAATATCGATCCGGAAACAGAAAAATCTACCACGGAGGCACAGAGACACGGAGAAAACCAGAACGGATTTTCGCGCGCTCACAAAGCTTCAAAGTTTTCCTCGTCCACGCGAGCAGTTGAAGGCGCAGCTCTTTTGCAATCTCCGCGCCTCTGTGTCTCCGTAGTGAGGAGTGTTTTAGGCTTTGGCCTTCTTCACTTCTTCCGTCAGCGCCGGGAGAATATCAAACAGGTTCCCGACCACGCCGAAGTCTGCAATCTCAAAGATCGGCGCTTCGGCGTCTTTATTGATCGCAATGATGGAACGCGAGCCCTTCATGCCGACAATGTGCTGAATGGCGCCGCTGATGCCGACCGCGAGATAAAGCTTGGGTGCAACGGTCTGGCCGGAACTGCCGATCTGGCGGTCCATGGGTAGCCAGCCCGCATCGCAGATGGGACGCGACGCAGCAATCTCGCCGCCCAGCGCTTCCGCCAGCGCTTTGGCCAAATCAATATTTTTCTGCTCCTTGATGCCGCGGCCGACAGAAACAATGATTTCAGCCTGAGTGAGGTCCACAGCCTGCTTGGCTTCCTTGAAAGGATCTTCGGGCTGATTGCGGATAGCGCCATCGATCTGCGCGTTGACGGTTTCTACCGGAGCGGCGGAGGCGCCGGCTTCGGCTTTGTCGCCACGGAAGGCGCCGGCCTGGAAGGTGACAAAGTGCGGCGGGTCGCAATTGAAGGAGACGTCAGCCGCGAACTTGCCCTGAAACATCTGGCGGGTGAAGACGAGCCGGTCACCATCTTTGCGGAAAGCAATCACGTCACTGATCAAGGTGCGGCCCAGTGCGGTGGTGAGTTGCGGAGCGAAGTCGCGTACCTGGTAGGTATGCGGCATCAACACCAGACGCGGTTGTTTCTGCTGGATAAAGCTCTTGAGCGCCAGCGCGGTGCCATCGGGCTCGTACTTCGCCAGCTTTGGAGATTCAATGTCGTAAACCTTCGCCACCTTCCTGCCGGCGATCTCCTGAGCAATCGCAGAAATGCCGTTGCCAAAGACCGCCGCTTCCACGGTCCAGCCGGTTTCTGCGGCAATTGCCTGCGCCGCCGCGATCGTCTCCATGGAGACGCGGTTTAACTTGCCTTCGCGCTGCTCTGCAATAACCAGAATTGTGTCTGCCATGATTAAGCCGTTTGCCGCCTCTTCTTCATGAATCCCCAGATGATCAGGAACAACCCGAGAAATAAATCGATTCCGAATATCCACTGCATGAATTTGTTGCCGGCGCGGATGTCCCACCCGACGTAGAGCAGCCATCCCAGGCCACCCAGCAACATGATCACTCCTGCAACCATCAGCGTGGAGCCGGTTTCGTGTTCGGTTACTGGTAAGTAGTTTCCGCCTTCAGGATCGTATTCCATTCTTTCCATGGTTTTGCTCCTCGAAAACTTGTTCAGATCACGCGAACGTCATTGCGCAATTTGTCCACCAGTTTCTTGGCGACTTCACCGGGAGCGCCATCCAGCATCTCCGTTTTCTTGGTTTTCTGCGGAATGTACAGCTTTTCAATCTTCTGCAGGTTGTCGCCCAGCCCGGCCTTTACCTCATCCAGCGCGACTTTGCGCAAAGGCTTGTTCTTAGCCTGTTTGATGCCGAGAAGCGTGGCATAGCGCAGCTTGTTGATGCCGGATTGAATCGTGAGCACCGCCGGCAGCGGCATGGTTACATGCTGGAAGAAGCCGGCTTCCAGTTCGCGCTTCACCTTGATTCCGCCATCGTTCTTCTGGATTTCCATGATGATGGTGGCGTGCGGCCAGCCCAGCAGCTCGGCCATGATTACGCCCGTCTGGGCGAAGCCGAAATCATCAGACTGCAATCCGGTGAAGATCAGGTCAAATTGCTCATCTTTGATCGCGGCAACGAAGGCTTTGGCGATGTTCAGCGCGTCCATGGTGACAAAAGCATTGTCCTCCAGATGGATGGCGCGATCGGCGCCCTTGGCCAGCCCTTCGCGGACAACCTGCTGTGCCCGGGCCGGGCCGGCGGTGATGACCACCACTTCGCCGCCATGTTTCTCCTTCTGGCGCAGCGCCTCTTCCAGCGCATAGGCATCCGGCTCGTTGAC
>JBAIYI010000141.1:0-1947 GCA_037915955.1 Terriglobales bacterium | reverse complement strand
CCAGGTATTGTCGCCCGGTACGAATCATTCGTTGCTCCTGATTAGCAATTGGCCATTAGCCATTGGCACTTAGCCTTTGTGTTTCAACTGCCGGCATCGTTTGCTAAAGGCCAACAGCTTTTGTTTGTCCCGACTATCCCGATCATGCGATTACACGATTCCGATCAGTGCCATCAGTGGCAGGATTTGCTTCATGCAAGACCGCAGTTTCACTGCTCCGGAACGCGAAACTCCATGAGTCCGTAGCCCATCATTCCGAAGGGATAATAAAATTTGCGTTCGACGCGGGCGTTGGCGGGCAGAGCCGCGCGCATCGCCATCCATTGCACGACTTCCACGGAGTGATCTCCTCCAAGGCGCGCGAAGTCGGCCATGGTGTAAGAGTTCAGATCCTGCGGGGAGCGTTCAATCAGGTCCATGAATTTGCGGTCCCACTCCGGCGTGACCCGGCCGCAGTCCGGACCGTCCAGTTGATGCGACAACCCGCCGGTGCCAAATACGACGACGCGAAGATTTTCTTTGAAGCTGCGGATCGCCCGGCCCACGGCCTCTCCCATTTGCCAGCAGCGCTTCGGCGAGGGCAAGGGATCGAGAACGACGTTGATGGTCAGGGGCACGACGGGGATTTTCCATCCTTCATCCAGCAGAGGCATGGGGGAGAGAAAGCCGTGGTCCAGAGACATGCGATGAGAAGCCGTGATATCGAAGTCTTCCGCCACCATGCTGGCGGCAATGTGGGAGGCCAGTTCTTTGTGCCCGGGAACCGGTGGAAAGGCGCGCGCGCCGAGACCCTCATCCGGAATGTCGTACTGATCGGCCAGGCCGATGCTGAAGGTGGGCCATGCGTCGTAAAAATACTGGTCGATGTGATCGTTGTAGATCACTACAAATACATCCGGCTTTAGCGCCTCCAACCATTGCTGCGACTTCTGGAAGCCACGGAACAGCGGCTCCCAGCCCGCATCATTGGTCATCCCGTGATCATAGGCATGCGCAATGGAAGGCGCATGCGAGCAAGCCAGACCGGCAACGATTTCAGCCAATTTCAGTTCTCCTTGCGGCTAGTCAAGCGCCGTCTAATCCAGCGCCCGTCTAGTCGAGACCCAGGGCGAAGCTCTTGTTCTGCTCCGCCTGTTTTTTCAGGAACTCAACAAACTGTTGCTTGCTCATCCCGCGCATGGCGCCTTCGAGCTCGAGAAATTCCACGTTGCTGGCGGCACCGAGCTTGGTGAGCACGTAAATGCTTACACCGGCTTGAGCCAAGCCGCGCCAGTCCAGGTTGAGGAGCATCTGCCGCTCGCCGTCGGTGAGCTGGTAGCAGGCGGCGTAGGCCTGCGGCGCGGAGCGGAACTGCTGCCGCTTCGATTCTTCGCGAAGGTCATAACAGGCGCGGCTAAGCTCGTACAAACTCATGATCCAATCTGCTCCAGAGTGATCGTCGAAAAGGCGCTCATGCGGTGGCACTCCTGGCCGAACTCTCGCGACCGCGACCGAGGTCGTGGGACAGCCGGCGTGCGGCGTCTTTCAAAGCTTCCGCCAGCCCGGAATTCGGGTCGGCGGGGATAGAAGATAGAGTCCCGACGAAGGCAATGGTTCCAGCAATTACTTCATGATCGAAAACCGGGGCGGCGATGGCCCGGATGCCTTCCGCCACACGGGAGTTGACAAAAACGCCATGGTTCCGCGCTTCGGCCATGCCGCGTTCCATTTCGCGGCGCTGGCCTTCAGGGAAATGGCTTAGGAGCTGCTGCGTGCGCTGACGGTCGGGATGAAAGGCGAGAAACAAGTGGCCCTGAGCGGAGTCGAGCGGGAGCATCGCCCCCAGCCGGATGTGCAGTTGCACCAGCTTAGACTGCGGCTCGCGGACGCGCACCACAACCGGACAATCGCCCGACCACAAGCTGAGCACGGCGGTCTCCTGCGCTTCCTCCGCCAATTGTGAGAGAT
>JBAIYI010000278.1:0-3488 GCA_037915955.1 Terriglobales bacterium | reverse complement strand
GGACCTGTGCAAAGTCCCTGACTCGCCGCAAAAGCCGATTGGCGATCCGTGGCGTACCCCGCGCCCGGCTGGCCAGTTCGTTGGCGCCTTCATCATCAATCTGCACGCCCAGAATCTCCGCCGAACGCTCAATAATGAACTTCAACTCGTCGGTGTCATAGAACTCCAGCCGCAAGATGATTCCGAAGCGCGACCGCAACGGCGCGGAAAGCAGTCCGGCGCGCGTCGTCGCCGCCACAAACGTGAATGGCTGCACGTCAATGGTGTGGGTGCGGGCTGATGGGCCCTGCCCGATGATAATGTCCAGTTTGTAATCCTCCAGCGCCGAGTAAAGAATTTCTTCCAGCGCCGGCTGCAGCCGGTGGACTTCATCGAAAAAGAGCACCTGCTTGCTGGTCAGGTTGGTCAGGATCGCCGTGAGGTCGCCCTTGATCTGGATCGCCGGTCCCGCCGTCTGCTGGTAGGCAACGCCCATTTCATTGGCGATGATCGTCGCCAGCGTCGTCTTTCCCAGCCCCGGAGGACCGTACAGCAGCACGTGATCGAGCGCTTCTCCGCGCGACCGCGCCGCCTCAATCGCCACCTGCAGGTTCTCTTTAACTTTCTTCTGCCCGACGAACTCGCGCAGGTACTTTGGGCGCAGTTTCAGCTCGAATGAAGCATCGTCGTCCGCCTGTACGGCGGAAACCAGCCGCTCACGGTTCAGGTCCTTATCGTTTTTGTCGACAGCAGCCACTTGGGCGATGCTAAAGCGAACTGAGAAAAATTACCAGATGGGAAATCCTCCCGCGTCAAGCGCTGCTGCTTTTATGTCTCATACGTATACAGACACGCATTGAATCAGCGGAGGTGCTGGCTCAGGGAATTGACGGCATGGGCGAACCAACACACGCTGCCCTTCACAATGGCTGGGTTTATATAACCGGAAACGTTGGCTGGGACAAATTGGACAACAAAGGCAACTTAAAACCGGGACAGAACTTTACCGCCCCCGTCCTGTTGCGCTTCCGTGATCCAGGAACTCAGCACAAAACCACCAATACGCGCTGACTGATTCGCCGGACGAAAGTGGCTCGCAGCAGTCGAACTCTCATTGCGACTGTTGCTGTTGCTGATTTCTGGCCACACTCAGATCGTCCAGTGTCTTCAGCCTGAACTTCAGTTCCTCAGCCTTGGGCGAATTCGGCATGATCTGCAGGAAATCCCGAATCTCCTGCGCTGCGCCGGCATAGTCTTTTTTCAATTCGAGAATGCTGCTCAGCAGAAGAGCCACATCCGGATGTTTGTGCTCCGTATCCACGCCCTTATATTTCCGTGCACTGTGCTCCGCATCCTCATATTTTCCCAGGTTGTAATTTGAAACCGCGTTGTAGAAATACGCTACGGGATAGGCATACGCGTTCAGGGAGGAAGCTTGCGCGGTGAAACGGGCCGCGTCATCCCATTTCTTTTCCTGGACGGCGATCAATGCCAGTCCGAACGCTGGGTTCACATATTGCGGGTCGGCGGCCAGAGATTTCTCATAGTCGCCACGCGCCTGCTCCAGCTGTTCCTTCTTCTGGTGAACGTCGCCGAGCATGGACCATGCGGCGGCAAACTGCGGGTAGTCCCGCACTGCCTTATTCAGTTCTTTTTCTGCCTCATCCAGCTTGTTCTGCGTCAGCGCTTTCTCAGCTTTTTCGTACGCCTGCTTGGCATTCTTCGGAGCGGACATGCTGGTCACGCTCACCGTGCTGCCCCGTGCATCGCCCATGCGCTTCAGCATGATGGTCCCGATATCGGTCTGGAAAGAGTCGCCCGTGTAACGGTACGTTACGACGGAGGAAACAAACCCGGGCAGGACGGCACGGAACTCGCATCCTTGCAGGTTGATCGCCTGTCGCGTCACACTCTGCCCTGCCGGACGCACCGGCGCCGTTGGTGAGGTGCGCGGGTCATTTTCACTGGCGTCCTGGAACCCGAAGTTCTGCCCTAGTTGCAGTTGGAACTGTCCCTTGAAATCTGTGTAACCCTCGCGGCGGGCTATTCCATTACAAATGCGCTCGATGGCCACTGGCTCGGGAATCGCGCCGCCGCCTTCCAGCGCGACCCGGCCATAAATAAAAGTAGGCTGGATGCCCGGATCAGGCGTGTTGTTGCGTGGTGAAGTCGTTCCGCGTGACGGCGTACCTGTCCCGCCACCAGAACGCTGCGCCCACAATGTCGGCATTGTCGCAACAAACAATGTGGCAACAACAACCCAGGACTGCAGTTGAAAACGATGTCCCATACTGCCCTCCGCGAGTGATCTCCACTTCCCAAGTGGCCGCTTTAGTGCAGATGCTCCCCGACGGCTACGGGTGATCTGAAGATGTTACCCCCTTTCACGCTCGGGGATCATGAATTTATTAGAAAGTTGCGCGCACCCGATTCGGACGTTTGGGCACACGAAATGGCAGAAGTCTTAACAGACTCAAAGAATGGCGATGCAGCCTTTGACGCTTCAAGGCTCACGAAGCCGCAGAGAAACCCTTGTCCCGAGTGTAAATCCTGAATTTCGCGACGGGCACCTTCGCGGGAGCGTTGGCGATCGCAATTACAGAAAGCGTTCGGAACAGCTCGGCGCTCTCGGCAGCGTGGTGACGAATGATATCGCCCATGGAAATTGTCCCGAGCAGCTCCTTTTTGTGGCTGAGTACAGGTATGCGCAGCAGACCGGACGCACGCATCGCGCACAACGCATGTGCAACATCATCGGTCGGTAGGCAGCTGGGAGAGTTCGCAGACATGCACTCTTCAATGCGCGTTACCAGCGGATCTTTACCCTGAGCCACAGCGCCGCACAGGTCGCGCTGCGTGATCACGCCCAGAAACCGCGACGGATGGTAATGATACTCGGTGATCGGAACCATGCTGGTGTTTCCATCGGTCATAACCGCGGCAGCCGATGCAATGTCGTCATTCTGGGTGCAGCAGATGGGGTCGTGCGTCATTACTTCCTGGACTCGCATAGGCGCCTCCTGCTCTTGGTTTCAGCGTAATGCGGCCATCATTCGTACTCAGTGACGCGGGTCACCGCCCGCGGTGAGTGTTGCCGTGATCAGCCGGAGTATGCTGGTAAACTGGATATGTGCTCACGCGGAGGGATGTGTGAGTGGTTGAAACAGGCGGTCTTGAAAACCGCTATACGGGAAACCGTATCGGGGGTTCGAATCCCTCTCCCTCCGCCATTTCTCATCGGGGTTCCTTCGACTCGCTGCGCTCGCTCAGGATTTCGCACCTCGCGGCCCAGACGCTGCGAACACGCCTTCGGCTTTTTACATTGACAGTCCGACCTGCATAAGAGCAGAATCTCGGGCGCGAGTTGAGTGGACCAAAGTCGGGTCGTATGTGTGCATGCGGCTTTCAGACCTTTGGGGAAAGGGTTATTCCACATGATCTCCCGTCGCTCTGCGCTGTATTGGCTGGGGCTAGGCGCAGCCGGTGCCCTCAATAAGTTTCCCGCATTC
>JBAIYI010000208.1:0-4289 GCA_037915955.1 Terriglobales bacterium | reverse complement strand
CTGTGGAAAAGCTGGATGAATGCCACACCGAACGCTCAGGTGATCAGCCGCGTGCGAAGTCGATGTAGCCTTTGTGAGGATCGGCGCTGATTAGTTTGACGCGGAGCTTATCGCCCACGTCAACGCCGTGGCCGTTTACCAGCAGTCCTTCCACATGGGGCTTGAGCACGCGGACAAAGGTCCCATGATCGGTATTTCCAGTGACGATGGCATCGAACACCTGTCCTATCCGGCTGAGCATGCTAACGGCGGCGATTCTCTTCGACATGGCCCGTTCAACCTTGCGCGCGGCGTCTTCCTTCAGCGTGCAGCTCTGGGCAATGGCAGAGAGCTCATCGTCAGAATAAGGCGCTTTGGTTCCGGAAAGCGCAGCCTTGAGGAGCCTTTGCGTGACCACATCGGCAAAGCGGCGGTTCGGCGCGGTGGAATGCGTGTAGTTTTGCACGGCAAGGCCGAAATGTCCTGGAGAGGGTTCGCCGGGGCGTTCCAGAACGTACTCGCCGGGTCCCATGAGTTTGATTATGGCCAGCGAGAGGTCGGCAAAGTGATCAGGGTCGGCGGTTTTTTGAACGGTCAGGAAATCGTTGAGCGCCTTCGAATCAGGCTGTACAGGCAGTTTGCCACCGTGCTGCGCGGCAAGGGCCACAATGCGGTCCCAGCGTTCGGGCGTTTTCACAATGCGTCGAATGGAGGAGACTTTGTGCTCTTCCAGCGTGAGTGCAACCACTCCGTTTGCGGCCACCATGAAATCTTCAATCAACTCGGTGGCACGGTTCTTTTCCTGGCGGGCCAGATCCACGACCTTGTCATTCAGGATCACAGGCCTTACTTCGATGGTTTCAATGTCCAATGCGCCGTGCCGGTGGCGTTCCAGGCGCAATGCCTGGGCAGCTTTGTCCTGGAGCTTGAGTTGGGACTGCAGGTCAGGTGACTGGGCAACTTTGGGCGGGGCGGGTCCGCGATCTTCCAGCCATGCGCCCACAGCGTCATAAGTGAGTTGAGCGCGATTGCGGACCACGGCGCGATAGATATCATGCGAGCGCAGTTGGCCGTCGTCGGCGACAGCGTATTCAAATACAAGGCAGAGCTTGTCCGCACCCTCCAGTAGGGAACTGGCTCCAGTGGAAAGCTCCTCCGGAAGCATGGGAAAGTTGCGCACCCCGGTGTAAACGGTGGTGGTTTCTTTGGCGGCGTGCTGATCAATGGGGGTAGCGGGAGCCACGAACGCGTCCACGTCAGCAATGCCAATCAACACCTTAATGCCGCCCTCCGGGAGTTGCTCGGCGACCTCAATCTGGTCCAGGTCGCGTGACGTGTCATTGTCGATCGATGACCAGAGCAGACTGCGCATGTCCCGAACATTGGCAGAGACAGCGATTGCGGGCGGCTTCTGGCGGATTTCAGCCAACTGCTGCTGGGCGGCGGGCGGGAAATCCGGCTCAAAGCCGTTTTCCAGCATGATCTGACGCGCCATGGCCTGAAGATCTGTGTGGGACGGGGCAGAATTATTCATGTGCGTTCGGGAAGACCTGCAAGAGTAACACGGCCGGCAAACTTGCGCCGAACGCGAGACAGGGGAACGCTATCTGTAAAGGTGAATCATGCGAAAACAGCGGTGGCTGCAGCGCCGCGCCACAAGCTCCGCTCCGGCTGCTTGCGTGCTGAGCCGGCGTCCCCGGAGAGACGCTCGACCGTCTCTTCCAGCATGAGCTCGAAGCTGTGGCCGCACTCTGGGCATGAGATGGTCTGAACACCGCAACAGCGGTCAGAGGTCTTGCGAACGGCGAATGTGTCTCCGTAAGGGCACTCAATAAAGGTGATTTTCTCCGACGACATAAAACTCCACTGGGTTCGTGCGGAGACCACAATAGGGCCACGCGCTCCCGTCCACAAGTTACTCTTGATGTGACACCGCCGTGGTTTTCTCCGATCTGGGATCTGTATTGGCCGCCCGCCACGCAGCCCAAGCGATCAATCAAAGGTGCAGCGCCGCAGGTAATCATGCCAGCGGAGGTATGGGCGGAGAGTCCACTAGCTGTTCTTTACCTTTCATCTCCATGTCTCTGAATATGTGTGCTTTAGGGCACCCGTAAAGAGAAGCAAATTTTTAGGTCGCGGATGAAGCCTCTGCGACGTTATTAACTCACAGGCGTTCCGGTTACCGAACCTGGAGCGCAGTAACGTTGTGCGGCTCCACAGAGTGTGTATAGTCGGCCTCAGAGCCAGACGGATCGAAGGGAAAGATATGCACGGATTGATTTTCGTGGAACTGAAGAAGTTCGTTGTCAGCAAGTTCGATGAGAAAACCTGGGAAACTTTGCTGGAAAAGGCCGGCCTGAAACACCAGCTGTACCTGGCATCCACTGTTTATCCTGACCAGGATGCCATCGCGTTGGTATCCACCGCGTGCCAGATGACGGGGCTTAAGCCGAACGTCGTTCTGGAGGACTTTGGCGAGTTTATCCTGCCCGACCTGATTGAACAGTACAAGTTCCTGGTCAAACCGGAATGGAAGCTGCTGGACTTTTTGCAGAACACGGAAGAGACCATCCACAAGATCATGCGGTTTCACAAGGGCGTGACTCCGCCACGGCTGGGGGCACACCGGATTGAGGAAAACAAGCTCCTGATCAGCTACAGTTCACAGCGCAGGATGTGCGCGCTGCTCAAGGGCATGGTGCGCGGGTCAGCCAAATACTACAAGGAACAGATCACCATGATTGAATCCCGCTGCATGCTGCAGGGCGATAGCGAATGCGTGGTTTCGGTGCAGGTGGATTCCGCCACCGTACGGACGCAGGCGAACGCCTTTCAGAAGAGCGTCGCGCCGAACGCGTAAGGCAGAAAGTGTTCTTCCCAAGGCCGGATCTCTATCCGGCCTTTCCTTTTTGAAGCCTGCTTCACACTCTCCATGGGCGAGTTCCATTTTGGAACTGCCTGTGAGATTTCATTGAGATTTAAATTCCACTTTGGTGGCTAATAACTTACCTTTTACCAGCGTAAGTAGTTGTTTTATGTACAACCCGAGCAGGCCGGAGAATACGAATGTCGCATGTACGCAAGCTGTGTTTCCTCCTGGCAGTTGCTGTGCTGGTTGCTCCCGCGTCACTGCTGTCGCAGTGCGGCGTGGAGCGCTGGTCCGTAAAAACAGGCACTGACCCCGACGCAAGCAAGGTCAACCTGAACTCTTCCACCAATACAACCATAGCTTCCATGCGCGCGATTCCAGCGCCGAGCCCGATTCCGTCGAATAATCGCGTCGCGCCCACCGAGACCACGGTTTGGGTGATCAACGCCACCTTAACGGAATTCAAGCTGGAAAATGATTCCGACTATCACCTCGTGATCAGCGACACGAACGGGCTGACCATGATCACGGAGATTCCGTCGCCGACGTGCGTGGGCTCGACCAGCCCGTTCCTTTCGGCGATCCAGAATGCGCGGGCGAAATTCGATGCGCAATTCACGGCCACGACGAGCTTTCAGACGGTCAACATTCCGGTACAGATCGTGGGCGTGGGAATGTTTGACTTCCTCCACGGGCAGACCGGTGTTGCGCCGAACGGAATCGAACTGCATCCCGTGCTGGACATCATCTTCAATCCGGGAACGCAGACGCCGGACTTCATCCTGAGCACTACGCCGAGTGCGCTGTCAGTGGCGCAGGGAAGTTCAGGAACGACTAAGATTTCGACAACAGTGGCCGGTGGATTCAACTCCGCGATTTCGCTGAGCACATCGGGGCTGCCTTCCGGCGTAACGGCCAGCCTGAGCCCGACTTCAATCACGGCGCCTGGCAATGGAAGCTCGACTCTGACGTTTACAGCTGCGAGTACGGCGGCAACCGGAACATTTAATGTGACGGTCACGGCCACCGGTGGCGGAATAACGCATACGGCGACAGTCGCGCTCTCAATTACCGCAGCAGGCGGGACGGGAGGTACGACGACGCAGTTGCTCGGCAATCCGGGATTCGAGAATGGCAGCACCAATCCTGCACCGTGGACGGCAAGTGCCGGGGTGATCAACAACTCAGCAAGTGAGCCTCCGCACGGCGGCACATGGGACGCCTGGATGGATGGCTACGGAACCACGCATACTGACACGCTGATGCAGCAGGTGAGCATCCCTTCGAACGCTAGCAGCGCCTCACTGAGCTTCTGGCTCCACATTGACACCGCTGAGACCACCACGACCTCGGCCTTCGACACCCTGGCCGTGCAGGTGCGGAACTCATCGGGCACGGTGCTCTCGACCCTGAAGACTTTCTCGAACCTCAACAAGAACAC
>JBAIYI010000125.1:0-3285 GCA_037915955.1 Terriglobales bacterium | reverse complement strand
GTACTGCACCCCTGCATCCTGCCTGGACTAGCTGCAGAAAAGCGCAAATCTCAGATACAAGGAATGCGTGCAACACAATGGAACAAGGAACAGTTAAGTGGTTCAATGACGCAAAGGGCTATGGCTTTATCTCGCGCCAGAATGGCGAAGACGTTTTCGTTCACTTCTCCGCAATTCAGGCTAACGGCTTTCGCAGCCTGAAGGAAGGTCAGGCCGTCCAGTTCAGTGTCGTCAAAGGCCCCAAAGGCTGGCAAGCAGAGAACGTGCAGTTGCTCTAGAACAGAGAACGGTTCCAAAAGTTCATCCAAGGCGGCCGCCAGATGGCCGCCTTAGTTTTTTGCGAAAAGAGGTCCTTTGCCGCAAAGAAAAACCGCGCCCAGAGCGATCCCCTGGGCGCGGCTTGTGTTTTTGAGAGTTCTTTAACGAACCACGAGCGTGATCACCGAGCTATGGGTGATCGAGCCCGAAGTCGCCGTAACCGTCACGTTGAAAGTACCCGCAGGTGTACCGATCGCGGGTGTAGGCGTGGGGCTTGGCGTTCCTCCCCCGCCACCGCAAGCCACCATCGCACCCAGCAGCCCGGCGGCAACCAGTGTCATGCAGAGGACCTGCAGACGCCGCTTCTTGTCCGTGAGCCCGAAGACGAGCGCCAGGGCAAAGAAGCTGCCACCGGTGATCAGTCCGCCCAGATTGGTGGCTGGATTGGCTGCGCCCCGAGCCGTGGTAGAGATTGTCAGCGTGGTGCTTGCTGCTGAGCCATTCGGTGTCACCGAAGCCGGATTGAAAGTGCACGAAGCCAGCGAAGGCAGCCCTGAGCAGGCAAAATTCACGGCGCTGCTGAATCCGCCTGACGGGGTCACGCTGATTGTGTAGGTCGCCGGCTGGCCCGCAGTAACGGTTGCAGTCCCGGTAGGCGTGCTGACCGCGTAATCCGGCGGAGCAAGCACCGTAACCGCAATGGCCGTTGAAGTACTTGGGGCGTAGGTCGCATCGCCGCTGTAGGCGGCGGTGATGTTGTGCGTTCCTACCGCAAGAGCGGAAGTTGAGATCGAAGCTACCGCGGAGGCATTTAAGGCACCCGAACCCAGAACTGTCGCGCCTTCGATGAAGGTCACGACGCCGGTCGGAGTCGCTGTGCCCGTGCCTTTATCAACGGTCGCCGTGAGAGTCACGCTGGTTCCGAACACGGGGCTGGCGGCACTCGTGCCCAATCCCGTGGTCGTGGGCGCTACGCCAACAGTGACCACATTTACCGCGACTGCCGCCGAATTGCTGGCGGCATAAAGCGTGTCTCCGCCGTAAGCAGCCGAAACGCTGTGCGGCCCCAGTGCCAGCGCCGCCGTGGAGAAGGTCGCAACGCCGCTGGCGTTCACTGCTCCAGTTCCAAGAACTGTGGCTCCGTCGCTGAACGTCACCGTGCCGGTTGGAACGGGTACTCCGGTACCTTTGTTGATCGTTGCCGTGAAAGTCACCGAACTGCCGACCGTCGGGCCGGGATTATCCACGGCGTTCGCGATGGTATCGGCAAAAGTGGAAGCAGCAATTTCCCATGCGCCACGGCCGTGCGTGCCAATGCGGATCTTGTGCGCCGTCTTCTGGATATTCAGGTCAAATACGGCCACGCGCGGCAGCCCTGTTCCATAAGGCGCCCAGTTTGCTCCACCATCAATCGAACTGAATACGCCGATGTCAGTTCCGGCGTAGAGATAACTGGGGTTAAAGGGATCAATGGCAAAGGCATTCACCGGAACATCCGGTAGACCATTGGAGGCCGCTGCCCAAATGCCGGCATTCAGGTTCGTGGTCTTCCAAACGTGATTGACAAAGCCGTAGCCATCCAGCGTTATGTACGCAGTGGTGCTGGTCACGGGATCAATGGCGGAACGGGCTACGTAATGCGCTCCCCATGCGTTCGTCTGCGGAGTCAAAGTTGACGATCCCGTGGTGGTGGCGAAAACCGCGCCATTCTGCAGCCCGACAATTCTCACATTGTCGTCCTGTGGCGCAATCGCAATAGCGCTAACCGGAACATTCGAAGTCGCTCCGGCCACCAGAGGAGCCTGACTGGCCAGGGACATGGTCGCGCCTTGATTGATTGACCGGTACAGCCGGTCTGTGCCGAAGTAAACCGTGTTCGGCGACCCCGGCCCCAATACAAGCGGCGCATAAAACAGCACGCTATCAGCGCAGTTGATGCCGTTCGGGGTTCCACCGCAGCCAAAGGCACCCCAGCTCCCCTCGGTTGCCGATGCCGATGAATTCACCGTGGCAAACCCGATCTGCGAATTCGTCAGATTGAAATACGTGTGGTAAAGGTTCACGGTAGTGGTGTTCGTGGCGCTCTGGTCAATGGCGGAAAAGCCGCCGTCGCCAAAGTCAGCTCGAGTCCAGGTGCCGTCCGGCTTCATGAACTCGGTACCGTTGTCCTGTGTGCCGCCAATGGTGAAGTTCGCGTCCGTGGGGTGCACTGAAATACTTTGAAATTGCGTGGCGTGGAATCCAGAGGTATTGATGCTCGTCCAGGTCGTGCCGCCATCGGCTGATCGGAAGATTCCACCATCGTTGCCCGTGTACATCACATTGGGATTGCTCGGGGCAAATGCAATTACGTGACTGTCGGGATGGAGATTGGTGCCAGTCCGGGTGAAACTTGTCCCTCCGTTGATGGATTTCTCTACGATCGAGCTGCCGCAAGCCGCAAGGTTGCCGGCACTGACGTTCCCGCCAAGCCATATCTGATTCGCGTCCTGAGGGTGCACCGCGAGTGGCTCGTCATAGAAGCATTGACCGCCGCAGAAGCCCTGCGCGGCGGGAATGGTGTTCCATGTCACTCCACCGTCAATCGACCGGCGCAACGTTCCCTGCCCTTTCACCGTCCCGCACGTAACGTTTTCATCAAAAGTGAGGAAGAAGGTAGTCGTTGGCGTCGGAGTGCCAGACCGGTTCACCGCGAGTTTACCGATCTGCGAAGTCGAAATCTCGTGTGTCCATGTGGCGGTCGGTGGGTTGGCCCAGGGATCCCCGGAGGTGCTCACCCACACTCCATCATCGGCTACAGCGGGACTGCCGAAAATGTTCACGACGATCCTTGTGGCATCACCCGGATCCATCTCGATATCGGTCACCGACTGATTGATAGTGGTCAGTTGGATTGACAATCTCGTGAAGGTCGGCGCTGGTGAAAGAGCGTTCTGTGATACGTAAACGCCGCGCGTGGGCAGGTTCGAGAACACGTCAGAACTCAACCCGCTGAAGCCGGACGCGGTAGCGACCATGATCTGGTTC
>JBAIYI010000201.1:0-7523 GCA_037915955.1 Terriglobales bacterium | reverse complement strand
TGCCGGCATCCATCCAAAGCACCACATCCCCCACATTTCTCTACTCACCCTTGGTGGAGTAGCCACGCTGTTCTGCATTCTGCGGCTGGCCGACCTCATCGCAGCGCTCGTCGTGATTCGCATCATGGTGCAGTTCCTCTCGCAGATTTTGGGATTGCTGCTGTTGCGGGCGCGGCGTCCTGATTTCCCACGTCCCTTCCGTATGTGGCTTTATCCCATCCCGGCGCTGCTTGCAGCGGGTGGTTTCCTGTTCGTGCTCTTCTCCCGGCCGGGCTTCCTGCGCGAAATCCGGTTCGCCCTCGTCATTATCGTGCTAGGTCTGCTGATTTACTTTGTTCGATCGTGGCGACGCCGCGAATGGCCGTTTTCCGGTGCCTCTGCTCACGAGATTGCAGGAGCGGGAGTCCAATGATCTGCCATGTCGCTTGCCGCTCAGCCGAGGCCCCTCAATAGCGTGGAAAACTCCGCCCAGGTACAGATCGTTCCGGAGCCCGTTCACGGCGGCGCGCTGGCTCCTTTGCGGGAACCCCTTTTTCGCAGCTTGTGGATTGCCGCGGTAATTTCCTATACCGGCAGCTGGATGCAGAACATCGCCACCGGCTGGTTGATGACCTCGCTCACCTCCTCGCCGATGTGGGTCTCGCTCGTCCAGGTGGCGTTAAGCCTTCCCGTGCTGCTGATCGCCCTGCCCGCGGGCGCGCTGGCCGACCTGGTGGACCGGCGCAAGTTTCTGCTGATCACCCAGAGCTCCATGGTGGCCGCTTCCATGGCCCTGGGCATCCTGACGATTACCGGCACCTGTACTCCAACTTTGCTGCTGATTCTCACCTTCCTGCTGGGTGCGGGAGCGGTCATGAACGATCCGGCATGGCAGGCGCTTACGCCCGATCTGGTTCCGGTGACCAAGCTAGCCGCGGCGGTGGCGCTGAATTCGGCAGGCTTTAACATCGCTCGCGCGGTCGGTCCGGCGCTGGGGGGATTGGTGGTGGCGACTGCCGGTTCGGGAGCCGCTTTCCTTCTGAACGCGATTTCTTTCTTTGGTGTGATCCTCTTCTTGTATCGCTGGAAACCCGCGCCGAAAGAAACGAGCCTGCCAAGGCAGACCGTCGCCGGAGCCATCAAGATCGGTTTGCGCTACACCCGCGAGGAGCCCCGGATCAAAGCTGTGCTGGCGCGCACTTTTGCTTTTTCCATCTGCTCCAGCGCGTTCTGGGCGTTGCTGCCGCTGATCGCCAGCCGCTTCGGCGCGGAAGGCTACGGCGCCATGCTGGCGCTGTTCGGCCTCGGCGCATTGCTCGGCGCCTTGTTGCTGGCGCGGGCGCGGCGCAGCTTCTCTTATGACGCGGTAACCGCATTGGCTACCGTCGTCTTCGCCGTCGCTCTGTTTGGCCTGGTGCACACGGACGGTCTGATTGCTTCGTCAGTCTTCGCGGCTGCGGCAGGCCTGGCCTGGATCAGCATGCTGGCGACGTTGAACCTGGTCGCTCAAATCGTTTGCCCCGGCTGGATTCGCGCGCGGGTAATCTCCATGTACGTGCTGGTGCTTCAAGGCGGGCTGGCGCTCGGCAGTATTCTGTGGGGTGCGGTGGCCACTCACACCAGCATCAGGTTTACCTTTACCGTGGCGGCAGCTTTGCTCGTTGCCGGCCTCGGCGCCACTCCTGTATTTCGTCTGCAATCATCCCGGAATCATTGATACTCTGGCTCGACTTTAGGAGAGAGAAACAACATGAAAACCCTGAATGCGTTGTTTGTAGTGCTGTGCCTCGCCCCGGTTTCCTTGCTTGCGCAAAATGCGGCACCGCCGAAATCGCAGCCGCAGCAGGCGCCCAGCTTTTCCGGAATCGTGGACCGGAAGATCAGCAACCTTGAAAAAGAATTCGTCGAAGCGGCGGAAGCCATGCCCGACGACAAATTCAACTTCACCCCAGATTCGATTGGTCTCAAGGGCAGCGAGTACAAGGGCGTGAAGACCTTCGCAGAGGAAGTGCGGCATGTGGCCGCGACCAACTTTGCGCTCTGGTGCGCCGTTACGGGCGAAAAGCCTCCTATGGACCTCGGCGGCGACAACGGTCCCGACTCGTTGAAGAGCAAAGCCGACATCATAAAGTTCCTGAAAGAGTCCTTTGTTCTCGGGCATCGCGCGGCGAAGTCCTTGACGAATGAAAACGTCCTGGGCACAGTGCCCTCGCCGTTTGGTCCGCAGCAGGTCCCGCGCATTCATCTGGCGACCTTCGCGGTTGAACACGCGTTCGACCACTACGGTCAAATGGTGGAATACCTGCGCATGAACGGCATCATTCCTCCGGCGAGCCGTCCACAGCCACAGAAATAATGTGCATCGTTACGAGCGTCCGGGAATCGAAAGCCTGCCATTGAATCAAAGGAGAGTTGCATGAAGCTGGTAAGAACCACAACGCTGTTGGCGGTCCTGAGCATCGCAATGATTACCCTGAGTCTGGCCCAGGGTGGAGCGGCCCCTGCCAAGCCTGCCACGCCGGCGGCACAGACGTCGTCACAACCGGCGCCCACGATTTCCAGGATCGTTGACGGGCAGATCAGCCTCATCGAGAAGGAATTCGTGGAAGCGGCGGAAGCGATGCCGGAAGACAAATTCAACTTCACACCTGAAACTTTGAAGCTTCAGGGCGCCGACTACACCGGCGTTCGTACCTTCGCGTTGGAGGTCCGGCACGTAGCCACGGCCAACTATGCATTCTGGTCGCCGCTCACAGGTGACCCAATGCCGGCCGGCATCAAGGGCCCGAATGGTCCGGAAGACCTGAAGACCAAGGCGGACATCGTCAAGTACCTGAAAGACTCGTTCGCGCTCGGTCATAAAGCGGTGGCCAACCTGAGTGCCCAGAACGCAACAGAGACAGTGCAAACGTTCCGCGGAACGCAGCCTCGCCTCTTTCTCGCGACGTTCCCAGTGGCGCATGCGTTTGACCATTACGGACAGATGGTGGAGTACCTGCGCATGAACGGCATTACACCGCCGGCCAGCCGCCAGCAGTGATAACTGGAAGCACAAGAAAACAGTGAAAACGTAGAGGGGCACGAAGGAGAGCAAACGCTAACTCGGTCGTGCTTCTTTATTTATTGCTCTAAAACGGAAATGATCTCATCCGGCTCAGCGCGCTCGCGCCAGTCAGGATCTACGCGCGCGAAGCTGATGGTTCCGTCCGGCTCGATGATGTACGTCGCCGGCATCGGCAGTTCCCAGCTCTGGTCGCCGTTATAGCCCGGCAGCTTGGTCATGATGCTTTCGTACATACGCCGCAGTTCCGGCGAGAGGCGATAGACGATTCCGAATCTTCGCGCAACCGAATTTCCGGGATCGCTCAGCACGGGGAAGCGAAGCGCGTGCATGTCGCGCGTCATATAGCTGTGCTTCTGCGTCTGGGGAGAGATGGCCACCAACGAAGCTCCGCTTGCCGCGATCTGAGAGTGAACTGCCTGCAAAGCGGCCAGCTGCGTATTGCAGTAGGCACACCAGCGTCCCCGATAGAAGACGGCCACCAGCCTGCCACTCCGCAGCAGGTCTTCCGATCGCCAGAGCATGCCGTCGCCATCGTGCAGTTCGAAATCTGGAGCTCGGCTGCCAGCCTTCAGGGCCGACTCAGCCCCTCGGCCGCCGCGAAGATCGGCCACTGCTTTCTCGATCGTGGCGAGTCTTTCCGGGGGAACCAGCGCGCGCAGTTTGGTGGTAAGCTCTTCGAGTTGTTGATTGAGAGACACGGTAAGTACTCGACTGCCAGTCATTTGTATCAGATTGAATCAATCTGAACGGGCTTCACCTGTCGGAGAGCCATGAATGGCACACTCGATTCGTGACTTCACTATTGACTTGTAAGTTATCATCCCCTACACTGCCAATACACGGGAAAGGAGGGCGATCCAATAAGATGAAAAGTTCTGATTGTAGTGACAAACGTGAGGTGGCTGAGGCTTAAGGCGTGAGTCTTTAAGTCCTAGCGAGTTGGAATTGCTTTCGCAAAGGCCTCCGCGCCTTCAGCCAATCCCAACAGACTACCGAGAAACCCCGCGGCGTGGCCGCGGGGTTTCTTACTTTGCACTCCTTTTTCTCCTGGCCGCTTTTACCCCATAAACCTCCCAGGCGCACTGATTCGTTTTCTGCCAACGTTTCCAATCACTCCCCGAATCTCATCTGTCATGGGAAACAAGAAAAAAGAAGTCGTGGTTGTCACCGGAGCTTCCGCCGGTGTGGGGCGTGCGGTAGTGCGCCAGTTCGCTGCGAACGGCGCTGATGTTGCGCTGCTGGCGAGGGGAAAAGACCGCCTGGAGGTTGCCCGCAGGGAAGTGGAAGACATGCGCTGCCGAGCCCTGGCCATTCCTTGCGACGTGGCTGATGCAGCCGCCGTAGAAGCTGCAGCAGAACAGATTGAGCGCGAGCTTGGGCCCATTGACGTCTGGGTGAACAACGCTATGGTGTCTGTCTTCTCGCCTGTCAAGGACATGAAGGCGGAGGAGTATCGGCGAGTGACCGAGGTCACCTACCTCGGCGTGGTGCATGGGACACTGTCAGCCTTGAAGCGCATGCTGCCGCGCGATCGCGGCACTATCGTCCAGGTTGGTTCGGCGCTGGCCTACCGAAGCATTCCGCTGCAATCGGCGTATTGCGCGGCGAAACACGCGATCGTGGGATTCACGGACTCGCTCCGCTGTGAACTGATCCATGACAAGAGCAACGTTCACGTAACCGTCGCGCACCTGCCGGCCATGAACACGCCGCAATTTGAGTGGTCGCGCTCGCGCATGCCGCGCCATCCGCAACCGGTTCCGCCCATCTACGAGCCCGAAGTGGCTGCTCGCGGTATTTACTACGCGGCGCATGCCCGCCGCCGCGAATTGTGGGTTGGGTTCCCGACTGTGGTGGCCATCAATGGACAGAAAATCGCGCCCGGCTTTGCCGATCACTATCTGGGCGAGCAGGGCTATGACTCGCAGATGACCAGAGAACCCGTTTCGCCGAACCGGCCGGACAATCTTTTCGACCCCGCTCCGGGCGATTGGGCTGCACATGGCACCTTTACCAGGCAAGCGCGTCCGCATAGCTGGCAATCAGAGATCAACACCCATCGGCCGCTCGCCGGAGCGCTGCTGGCCGGCGCTGCCGCTGCACTGTTTGCGTTATTCAAGGGAGACCGCACGCAACGTGAGATCAAGCGACTCTCCAGCGAACTTGAAGACCGGCTGAAGCGCGCAGCCTGACCGGGATGGCATACTGTTCGTCACGATGAATGGCGAGCAGGAAGGTTCCAGACTCGAACGCAACCTGTATATCTTCGGCTCCGTGTCCTTCTTCAATGACACGGCCAGCGAGATGGCGTATTGGATCCTTCCTGCGTTTCTTGTTTCGCTGGGCGCCGGACCGGCCACGCTCGGGCTGATTGAGGGCATCGCTGAGAGCGTTGCGGCAGCCGGCAAGCTCTTTTCCGGCTATCTGACAGATGCGGTCCCGCGCCGCAAGCCCATCGTCGTTTTCGGGTATGTCCTGGCCAACGCGGTGAAGCCTGTGCTCGCGTTGAGTACGCGCTGGTGGCACATCCTGCTCATCCGATTCGCCGATCGCACGGCCAAGGGCATTCGCGGCACGCCTCGAGACGTGATGCTGGCCGAATCGGTGGATCCGGCGAAGATCGGCAGCGCTTACGGCCTTCTTCAATCTTTGGACTCTGCCGGTGCGATTTTCGGACCGCTGCTGGCCTGGTGGATGCTGAGCCATGGCAGAACGATGCGGAGTGTGTTCTGGCTGGCTGCGGTTCCGGGCATGCTTGCCATCCTGCTCATCAATCTTGCACGGGAGCCGCAGCGCAGCACCACCGCGGGCAAAGAGGTATCGCTCTGGCGCGGCCCAAGACTCTCTTTCAACTTCTATTACATGCTGGCGGCCGTGCTGGTCTTTTCCATCGGCAACTCCAGTGACATGTTTCTGGTGTTGCGCGCGCAGCAACTCGGCGTTAGTCCCAAACTCGCGCCACTGCTGGGCCTGGTCTTCAATGTGACCTACACCCTGTGCAGCTGGCCCGCAGGATGGCTCAGCGACCACCGTCCCAAAATCCTGATGGCGGCTGGCGGATATCTGGTATTTGCTATCGCGTATTTCGGGTTTGCTGTTGGACCTGCAACACACTGGGTGTGGCTGATTATGGCCTTCTACGGCCTCTATTATTCACTCACGGGGCCGATCCTCCGTGCGCTGGTTGTGCAGACGGTTGACTCCGCATCGCGCGGGCGCGCTTTTGGCCTGTACTACTTCTCCACCAGCATCGCCACTCTGCTCTCAAGCCTGCTGACAGGGGAATTGTGGAAGCACTACGGTGCCGCGGTGCCATTTTCGATTTCTGCGGCGCTGGCGCTCATTGCCGCGCTGATGCTCTTGGTGAAAAGAGAGTATCGAAGGACGTCAATGGTTCGCGTTTGATCAGCAACAGAGCAATGCCCGCGCGCGTCCGCAGCTTCTCACACGCAGAATGGATCTATTGAGGGTTACCTGGGACCGTTCAGTGCGGCTTCAATTCCTTCTCAGGAGTGAGTGCCGGAACCTGGGGAACGGCGATCTTGGCGCCGGTGAGAGATGCATTGGCCGGCGCGGTTACCGGCTTAGCCTCTGGTTCGGGATATTGCGGCAATACCTCTTTCAGCGCCCATTCAATGCGGTCCACGGAGTCTTTCATGAGCTGGATCTGCGGATCGTCATGCAGGCAGTTCTCGTGCTGTACTCCCCAGAACTTGATTACCTGCAATGCGTTGCGGACGTGATGGTTCAGCTCTGCCACGGTGCGCATGCGTTCGCGCAGCAGCTCACGCTTTCTCTTTTCAGCACGCGCGAAGGCGAAGAAAAAAACACCGGCGATCAGCCCGACAAAAACATCGGTGGTCACGATGAGAGTCCAGCGGGACCAGCCGCCTTGGGCAAGGAACTCGTCCTGGAGAAAGCCCAAAGTGAACGCGAACAGCCCCACGCAGATAGCCACTCGGCCAGGGTGGCGGGTCCAGAATGTTTCTCTGCGAAGGCGCTCGGTGGGCATAAAAATTCATTGTAGCCCTGCTACGCATCGCCTTCCGATAATTATTGTTATGAGAGAAGTCTTAGAAAGTGCAATGAAATGCACATGAGGGAAGGTGTGAGTAGCTGCCGGGCAGCAGCTACTCACAATGAATACCTATTCAACCGTTACGGACTTGGCCAGATTGCGCGGCTGGTCTACGTCACAACCCCGGCGAACGGCAATGTGATACGCCAGGAGCTGGAGCGGTACTACCTCCAAAATGGGCAGGAGCAACTCCGGAGCTTCCGGAACGTAGAGCACGTGGTCCACGGACTCCTTGATCTCCTCATCACCTTCACAGGCCACAGCGATCACTTTGCCCTCGCGCGCCTTCACTTCCTTGATATTGGAGATCGTCTTTTCGTAGCGTTGCACCGAATCCGGGTCATTTGAGTCGCGCGTAGCAATCACCACAACCGGGAGGTTCTCATCAATCAGGGCATTCGG
>JBAIYI010000103.1:0-2211 GCA_037915955.1 Terriglobales bacterium | reverse complement strand
CGTATGTTTTACTGCACCCCCTTGAATAATCAACTCAGGAAGCCTTGCAGATGCACGTCATGCGCACCTCTTCGTCGCAGTTCGCCCCGGTTACTAGATCAACAATCAAATTTCTAATTTGCGGTCTTCTTCTTTTGCCGCTTCCCGGCTCTGCACAGACTCCGAGAAAGACGGCTCCGGTTAAGCCTCGTACCTACCCAAAAAACACGCCCTCCAAGCCGAAGGCTTCGCCGGAAGCGGACTGGACCAAAGACCTCGACAAATTTCCTGGTCTTCTCCCGGAGTTCGGCAAACTGGCTGTGCGTCTGGCCGGCGAAGTTCACGCTCCACCTGCTCGGACTCAGAGCAAGCTTATGGACCTGGTTCCGGGGAACACGGTTGGGTTCATGGCCATTCCCAACTACGGCGATGCGGCACAGCAGGCGTTGCGGATTTTTCGTGAACAGCGAGAGCAGAGCCCTGTGCTTCGCGATTGGTGGCAGCATGGCGCCGTTGCCACCGAGGGGCCTAAGTTCGAACAATCACTTGAAAAATTCATCCGACTCGCCAGCTATTTGGGTGACGAAGTGATCTTCTCGTTTTCCATGGACGGCAAGGGCTCTGATGGCGACTTTCTTCTCATGTCTGAAGTGAAGAATCCAGGCCTGAAATCTTACCTTGAACAGTTCGCCAAGGACGTGGCTGATCCCGGGGAGAAAATATGGGTAATCTTGGATTCGCAGCAACTGGCATCGGCAAAGGACGCTGCTAAGGGCACTCCGTACATTCTGTCTCGTCCTGACCTGATTGTTATGAGCTCAAGTCTCTCCGCTTTGCGTGCCCTGGACGCAAAGATTGGCCACGGTGAACCGAGGGCGAGAACGGCTTTCACTGATCGCGTTGCTCAGGCATACCAGAACGGCGCAGGAGTGATTGTTGCCATTGACGCGGAGAAGATACTGAGCAGCGGAGCAATCGGTACGGCCAGCAATCCGGCCCAGAAGTCTTTGCTTGAGAACTCCGGTCTGCTGGCGCTGCAATACCTGGTCATGGAGCATAAGAACGTTGTCGGCCAGCCTGCGAGCCAGATGGAAGTCCATTTCAGCCGACAGCGCCAGGGAGTTGCGTCCTGGCTTGCTCCCTCCGCGCCTCTGGGAGCTTTAGATTTCTTCTCTTCCGACGCTACCACCGCAATGGACCTTTTGCTGAAAAACCCCGGTGAAATTTTTTCCGACATCCTGAATTTCGCCAGTGCCACCAATCCTGCATCCACAGCAGGCCTTGGCCAGATGGAGCAGAGCCTCGACATCGATCTCAAGCGCGACCTGCTGAGCAAGCTCTCGGGTGAGGTGGCCTACGAAATCGAGGTTCCGCGGGAAGAGGGAGGGATGCCCATCTGGCGTGTCGCCCTGCGCGTTAATGACGTCGATGGTCTGCAAGAAACGCTGGGGAAGCTGATGAAGACCACTCACGTCGAGGCGACTCGCTACGAAGATAGCGGCTTCCCTTTGCACAGACTTGACGTTCCGAACGGTCCGCGTAGCGTCGAGATACATTACGGGTTTGTCGATGGATACCTTCTGGTTGCGCCGAGCCGCACCGCGCTTACTCAGAGCATCAAGATGCATCGCTCGGGGCAGTCGCTCGCAAAATCCGCCAAATTCCGAGATTCAGTACCAGCTGGTCACTCGACCGACGCCTCCGGATTCACTTACCAGAACACGGCATCATTCCTTGCGCCGCTGATGAAACAGCTGGCTCCTGACGTCGCCGCGGGCTTCCCTCAGTTCGCATCCAGCATGAGCCCTTCCATTAGCTGGTTCTACGGCGATGCGACGAGCATCCGCCAGGCGAGCAACAGCTCTGCCGCAGATGCCGGCATGATCCTGGTGGTGGCGGCTGTTGCCATTCCGAACCTGCTTCGCTCACGCATAGCAGCGAACGAAGCCGCCGCGGCTGCGAGTTTGCGCACCATCAATACAGCGCAGGTCACCTACTCGGTCGTTTATCCAAACAAAGGGTACGCACGGAGCCTCGCCGTCATGGGGCCGGGAACCGGCGACTGTGCTGAGGCTGCAGTTACTGCCCAGCACGCCTGCCTGCTGGATGGAACGCTCGGAGCTCCGTCGTGTTCCGGAGACGAATGGTGCGTGAAAGGTGGTTATCGTTACCTCGTTCGCAGCACTTGTTCTGCTAAAACCTGTGATAAGTATGTGGCATGGGCGACACCGG
>JBAIYI010000028.1:0-1698 GCA_037915955.1 Terriglobales bacterium | reverse complement strand
TGTTGACCATTGCCTGAAGAACCTGCGCAAAATGGGCAAATAGCCTGACCCGGTGGCAGCCTCCACCGTTGCGCGCGGAGCCATGGCGCCGCTTTGCGACTTCGGCTTGCGTGAGGCCCAAAATCCCGCCTTGCGGGACGCACTCCATAGCGCGCTTCGCGCGCAACTCCACATGATCACCGGTGAAACTGCTGGCGGTCGTATTGTTCAGGTTAGCTGAAAAGGTCCCACCTCGGGTTATGCGCCGTAGGCGCTTTGGAGTGCGGCGACCTGGCGCCGCTTTGCGGCTTCGGCTTGCGTGAGGCCCAAAATCCCGCCTTCCGGGACGCACACCACAGCACTTCGAGCAGACCCACCTCTTGCCGTCTAGAAATCGCTATCGCCGTCCGCGTCTTTGTGGGAGAGGACGAAGACTCCATCCGGCTCGATCGTGATGTCGGTGAAACTGCTGGCAGTTGTATTGTTCAGGCTGGTCGAAAACGGTGTTCCATCCTGTTTGAACAGGTCCACTCGAACTGTGATGGGCTCCGTGCCGGAGTTGACAATGACAATCTCCGAGGCCCAGCCACCTCCGGCGGCAAATTGCGCCAGGATCACAGCGCCGACCCCTCCGGCTCCGCCGGGGAGAGTGGGCACGTCATCCGGTGCCGCCAGGTTCGTTGCTGGAAGCGTGCTGAAATTGACTCCGCGGAACCTCCATCCGACAATGGCCACGGGCTCATCCGAGCTCACCACCATGGTTCCCGAAAAATCCTTAGGTACGGCAGAATTTCCCGCGAACAACTGAGAGACGAACTGGGCGGTCTGGTGCAAAGAGGGGACCGCGACGGACGCGGTTGCCAGTGGGGTTCCATCGGCATTGTGCAGAGTCAATGTAATGGTCGCGGTGGCGGCCCCGGGATTCGCGATGGCAACGCCAAGATTGCGCCCCAACCGGCCGCTCAGGCTCACGAAGAGCAGCGCCCTTGTGGTCATGGTCGACGGCAGAACTCCGGCCTGAGTGGTGTCAAGCCCTCTAATCGCGCCGAATGTCTCAAAAACTACCAAGCCGGATTTGTTAGTGGAGGTCGGGGTGACGATGGCATACCCGACATCGATGTTCGGTTTGGCGGCAACTACGCTCGTGGAACTCATCGGTTGCGGGGCTGCCGCGGCGACAACCGCCATGAACGGAACACACGCAAACACGATCCAGAGAATGCTTCTCAAAGGAATGGTCGGAATCCTCGAGTGATTCATAGAATTACCCCCTTTGATTAGTTGCGGAGACGGGCGGAGCCCACTCACACCCGCACGGCCCAATTTGGAGCAATATCAATGCCAGCTTCCGGCTTCACGCGATTCGGTTTCAGGCCTGATGATAAATTGTGGCGGTGGAGCCAGATGGGGAGGAGCGACTTCGGAGTGGATAGCGCTGAAATACTGGCAGGGGGCGCGGAATGTGGCGAAATCAGGGATTATTTCCCGCCGGTTCAACGTCCCCAGCGTCCTATCAGACGCTGAATCAGTCCCAATTCAGCATGACCTTCCCTGATTGACCCGAAAGCATGATCTGGAATGCCCCCTCAAATTCCGTATACGGGAACCGGTGTGTGATCACGGGTTTGATATCCAGTCCGGACTGCAGCATGACGGTCATCTTGTACCAGGTCTCGTACATCTCACGGCCGTATATGCCTTTGATGGTGAGCATGTTGA
>JBAIYI010000254.1:0-6248 GCA_037915955.1 Terriglobales bacterium | reverse complement strand
GGTGTTGAACCCTGTTCCCTCATGCTGGTTCGGGAGTTTTTTCGTGCGCGCTGGGGCGCGCAGGGGGTCGGAGGTTCAAATCCTCTCTCCCCGACCATTACCTTCCTTTTGGGTTTCTTTCAAAGGTGTTGAACCCTGTTCCCTCACGCTGTTCGGGACGTTTTTTCGTGCGCGCTCTTGGCGCGCAGGGGTCGGAGGTTCAAATCCTCTTTCCCCGACCATTCAGTTGGATTCAGCCCCAAACCGTTGAAAGCGCTGGTTCGAAATTTGCAGTGCTCAGTAGAAAACCTCTGCCAGGTACAATCAATTCAAATCGGCCGATGATTTTAAAAGCTTGCAGAGCCGCAACCATCCAACATTTTTGCCCCAATTCCTTCCGCGTTGCCCGTCATCCGGAAGGAATCCTGGGCTACCATGGATTCGCATGTTTGTGGCGCTCGGAAGATCTCCGGGAGTTCCCGTGGTGCTCGCCGCTATTGTGTTGGCGAGCTTGCTGCCCGGTCAGACAGCAGTACACGGCAAGAGCGGACGTTCTTCTTCGGCTCCCGCCGTAACCTCCGAACTCGACCGCGATATAGACGAGCGCCGCTTCCCAGCGATGCAGAAGCGACTGGATGGCGCGAATCTTACGCCGACAGAGCGCATGTACTTCGATGGGGTGCTTGCCGACCGCACAAACCACCCACAAGACGCGATTGCCGATCTACAGCGGATCCTGCCCGCTCTCCGCAGCACCAATCGTCATCGCGCCGCAGTCGCTTTGCGTACGCTAGCGACTGACTATTTCATACTCGGCCGGTACTCGGAGTCCGTGGCAACATATTCGGAATTACTCCAAAATTTTGGCGACGAGTTGTCGGAGCCGGCGAAACGCGTATGCGAAGATAACCTGCACACGTTCGAGCTGCTGAAGGATGCTGCGCCGCAGACTCTCTCCGGCCCCCGGACGTTCAATGTTCCGCTCAAGCAAGACCCCATCGATGATATCGAGGTACCGGTTCAAATCGGCAAGTCGGTTGAGTGGTGGATCTTTGATACCGGCGCTAACGAATCAACGATTACCGCCAGCGCAGCAAAGCGATTGGGGCTGAAGGTCTCTGAGGGTAAAGCCACAACCCAGGGAGCTTCAGGCGCGGAAGTCCCATTGAAAATCGCGATTATTCCTGAGCTTAAGTTTGGCGCCAGTGTCCTCCACAACGTGGTCGCCCTGATCATGGACGATCAATCTTTGAGTATCAGTCTTGGGAAGAAGGGCCGCTATCAAATTGAAGGCATCCTTGGTTATCCCGTACTCCGTGCTCTGGGCAGCTTCACGGTTTTGGATTCGGGAATCAGGGTCGCGCCTGAAAGTGAGCCATCGCCGAGGTCCACTTCGTTGTATACAGAGGAATTGACTCCGTTGCTCCAAGTTTCGGTCGAAGGACGCGACTTGCTGCTGATCTTTGATACCGGGGCTGCTTCAACGCACTTCAATGCCAGGTATGTTCGGGAGTTTCCCACGCAATTTGGCGCGGCGAAAAAAGCGAAGAGCTGCCTGGCTGGAGCTGGTGGCGAAAAGTGCGTAGACAGCTATCGCCTCCCGCGGGCAGAGTTGAGCTTGGGCGACGCCCACGTGACCTTGCATGAAGTCCCGAGTCTGCGCGAGAGTATGGGAACTGATCAGTTCGACTCAGTTTACGGGAACGCAGGCGGGACGCTGTTCAATAGTTTCAGGACCTACACAATTGATTTCAGGAACATGAAGTTTATTGCCGGAGAGCCGCTGGACAAGTAGAGTGCGAGTTCGGGGTAATTAGAGTCAACCCAGCGGACACAAATTTTGGGTTTGAAGCGGTCTGCTGCAGAAAGCTCGAATATCATCTGCCAGGGCCAACCGGTCTGTGGAATTCAGTCTTAAACTGCTGAAAGCGCTGGTTCGAAATCATCGGTGCTCAGCAGAAAAGTTCGAAAATCGTCCGCCAAGGCCGACCATTACCTTTCCGTTTTGAGCTTTCAAAATCGTTGAACCGTTTGCAGGTCTCGCGGGCAAGGAGTAACGTTTCTGCCATGAGAAGCGTCGAACGCCGTAATTTCCTAAAGGTAGCGGTGGCGTTGCCTTTTGCGTCGCCGTTGAGATCGTTCGCTGAAGTTGCAAGCCCGTTGGGAAAGCCAGTGTTTGTCGCTGCGGGTGCGGACGCGACCGGGACAGAGCATCATGGGCCGCGCGCAGGCACACACCTGGATTTCAAGGTCCTTACCAAAGACACCCAAGCCGGCTTCTTCCTGATAGAGCATCGCAATGTTCCGCAAGGCGGGCCGGTGCGCCATCTGCACTATGCACAAGAAGAATGGTTCTACCTCATGGAGGGCAACAAGTTGGTGATCGAGGTAGGCGACGAGCGCTTCACGCTTCGGCCCGGCGATTCCATACTCGCACCACGGAATGTGCCCCATGTGTGGGCCTACGTTGGCGAGAAGCCGGGACGGATGCTGATGGGATTCACGCCGGCCGGCCAGATGGAAGATTTCTTTGCCCTCTCCAGCAAGCAGCCAGTGGATGCGAAAATCGCGGAGGCACACGGCATGAAGTGGCTGGGGCCACCTCTTGACCTATCGAAGCTGTGAGCGCGCATACGATTCTAGCTTGCCGCATTCATTTTGCTGACGCGGTCACGCTGATCATCGTTGGCGATCTTAGACGGAAAACTTTGGGTCACCCTCCACGACTTTGGTATCCAGCTTCGGTGTCTCGCCCTTACGCCATAGTGGTGCATGGAATTTGACGCGATAATTTAGGGGGCCGCCGTCCGGTTGATCGTGTCGATTGATGGGGCGCTCGATGCAGACAAATTCAGTCTCCATGTCATCTTTGCTGACGCGCACCACTGCGTACCCGTGCCCACCGGTATCGACAAAAGAAAGATGGGGAGACATCTGCGGATTGGATTGTTCTCTGGCCTTGTTAATGTCGCCGGACTTGACGTATTCGAGACAAGACCGCACGCCATGCCGCAGAAGCATGTTGATCATCGGCTGGGGCTCCTGGTCCCGGGGCCCCTGTCCAACCCAAAGGGGGCGAAGCGGTTCGTCCTTTGGGAAGCGATATTGGTTGGCTTCCCATCCTCCCGGGGCTGAAATGGAGCCGGTGACAAAAGCCAGGCCTACCGGTTCAAACTTCTTGGGTGGCAGAGACTTGGCAGAACGGCCGGCCCAAAAAGAATGGAGGTCGCCTGCCACGGTGGCAAAGCCTGTAATTCCGTGCTCCCGGACGAAATCATAGATCTCGCCTTTTTCCAGGAAGGCAGTCGAAACATCGCCGGCCAACGTGAGTGCGTAGCCCTCTCCGGGCCACTTTTTGGCCGCCAGTCCGTCGGGCAGGTTCTGGGGATCAACCCGCTCCTCCAGGGTTGAGGTCGTGCTTCCCCAGATTTTCCACGTTGCCTTTGAATTCCTGAGCTGTTCAAGGAACCAGGCTTTTTGCTCAGCGCCTAAGATGCTTTGCGGAGGCTCGTCTTTGCGGAAATTGGGGATTTCCTTTTCTCCCACGCGGATGGTTTGGGGAGGTTTTCCATTGTTGTATTCCCGGCCACCATCCAAAATCTCGATCACTTCCTGTGCGGTGAAAAGCTGGAAGTCCTTGTCGTCCAGGCCGTCCGTTTCAGGTCGCTGGAACGGGTCTTCCGTTCGATAGCTGCGCTCGTCAGTAATGATCACGTCCAGATTGCGGCCCCAGCGCAAACTGCGATGGCCCCTTAAACTTCCGATGGCAGCCAGGTTGTTCGGTTCCTGGCCCAGGCCGTGCTCGTCAAATTTTGTGATCGGCGCATCCACTACTTTGGGTGGCCCGAAGGTGGCCAGTGAAGTGCCGCTGGACTTGATCATCCGCGCCGGCTGATACTCAAAGAACGCCTGCATGGCTGCCACTTTTCGCGTCTGGGCTGGAAAAGTCTTCGGCCCAAACTTTTGGAAACTCTGCCATCCCTGCCAGCTGAACTCATGGTTGTCCCACATGGGCACAAATGGAAAATGTGCCCGCGCGTCTTGCAGCTCAGGGTCGTGCAGATATGCCTTATAGACCGCACGATAATCGTCCACCGTGGTGGGGATGTGAAAGTCCGATATTTTTTCGCCGTGCGGATAGCGCACTATGTCCCGTACTTGACGTGCGTAGTATGTCTTGCGATCTTCGGGGTACCACACCAGCTCATAAATGAAGTCGCCAAGATGCAGGACGAAGCCCAGTTTCTCGTTCTCCGGGGCGCGTTCGTCTTCATAAATCATTCTTCGGTACGCGTTTTGCGCACCGAGGTTTGCGTTTTGACAGCTTACAAACGCAAAACGGACTGGACGCGGATCATGATCGTCCGGTGCAGTGCGTGTCCTGCCAATTCGACTGCCATTTCCATCACTGTCAGTAAAACGATACCAATAGACCCGAGCAGGCTTTAGCCCTCCCACCAGGACCCGGCAGGTCCAATCGGCCTCCGCTGAGATGGGGACGCTCTGCGTCGCCACGACCCGGTGAAAATCCTGGTCTTCCGCCACCTCCAGCATCAGGTGCGATGGTTGCTGTTTCCCCTCGGGTGCCCTGCGCGTCCACAATAGGACGCTATTGCTGTTTGGATCTCCCGACGCGACGCCCTCCGGAAAGAGATCTCGCCGTTCACGCCATGACAGGGTTGATGCTGTTGGCAAGTGCTTTGCCCAGACAGCCGAAGCACTGACAAGCATGGCGGTTTTCAAAAACTGTCGTCTCGTAACAGGAGCCATTTAGCTGAGCCTCAAATCAAGATTGTCTCTTTGAAAGCAAAAGAGTGGTTTTTCACTTTGGCGCCGGCGCGGTGCATGCTTCAACCAGGCGAAAAGCCCGCACCTCGTTCTTCTCTGACGAACTTCAAATCAATTGGTTATGAAGTCAAGGAAAATTGGAAGTACGCAACGGAAGCAGAACAAAGGGATCTCAGGCGCTTCTTTACCGCGTTTGTACCAACCGCGCTTGTCCCAATTTCATGGTTCCAAATACCGACTCGCCGGAGAGAAAAGGCAGAAGCGCCACCCTTCGTCGGCGCTTCAGCTTTTCGAGGATTTCCTCACCCCTCTCAAACCATTTACCATAAGGATTCCTCGCTTTGCCTGGGATTTAATACCGTATGGGCCGCATCCACGTTCTTTCTGATCATGTCGCGAATAAAATTGCCGCCGGCGAGGTGGTGGAACGCCCTGCTTCGGTTTTGAAAGAACTGCTGGAGAATTCACTCGACGCCGGAGCCACGCGGATCAAAGTCCAGATCGAAGGCGGCGGCAAGAAGCTGATTCAGGTGACCGACAACGGCTGCGGCATGGTGCGCGACGATGCGCTGCTGGCCTTTGAGCGCCATGCAACCTCAAAGATCAAAGATGCCGACGACCTGCTGAACATTCATACGCTGGGATTCCGCGGCGAGGCACTGCCTTCGATCGGCTCGGTAGCTCGCGTATTGCTGGAGACAAGGGCGCCGGAAGACGCGAGCGGGACAGTACTGGAGATCGCCGGAGGAAAGATCCTGCGGGTGGAAGAAGCCGGGCTGCCGCTGGGGACGTCGATTGCGGTGAAGGACCTCTTCTTTAATACGCCGGCGCGAAAGAAATTTCTGAAGGCGGAATCGACAGAGTTGTCACACCTGGCTTCGCTGGTGACGCACTACGCGCTAGCGAATCCGGAAAAGCATTTTGAGCTGCATTCAGCCAGCAACGCCATGCTGATTGCTGCGCCAGTGGAGACGCACTCTGACCGGATTTACCAGATCTTTGGCCGGGAGACCCTGGACCAGCTTGTGCCGGTAGCTGCGGCCATGAAGCTGGAGCGAGTTGGGATGCCCGAGCCTCCGCCGTGGCGCAGAGATGAGGATTACGAGGCACCGGTGCCGGGCGATATCCGCGTACACGGCTTTGTTTCGAAGCCGGAGTTGCAGAAGCTGAACCGTAACTCGATTTTCATCTTCGTGAACAACCGGCTGATCCGCGACCGGCTGGTACAGCACGCGTTAACGGAGGCGTACCGCAATATCATTCCGCCGACGGTCTTTCCTGTGGTGCTGCTGTTTATCGAACTGCCGAATGCAGAGGTGGATTCGAATGTGCATCCCTCAAAGACTGAGGTACGTTTCCGGCAGCAGTCGCTGGTCCATGATTTTGTTCGCGAGTCGGTGAGGGCGGCCCTGATGAAGGCACGTCCTGTGCCTCAGTTCACGCGTGAGATCCATGCGCAGCCGACGGCGGCGCCGGGATTT
>JBAIYI010000844.1:0-1701 GCA_037915955.1 Terriglobales bacterium | reverse complement strand
GGCGTATACACGACGTGCTGCGCGGCGCAAAAGAGGCCGCCAAAAATGATGAACACCCCGAGAAATCTGGCCTGCATGGCTGATGGCTATCTTACACGCGCTCCAGGATATGCTTGCCTTCCTTGTTCACAACGTAGCCCCAGGGAATGTCAGGGTCGTGGGTGAACATGGTGAGCCAGCGTTCAGGCACGGCGCGCGCGTAATACTTCTTGCGATTTTCAATGGACTCAAGCGGGAAAAGATCGTAGGCCATGACCCATGTGGGTTCAAGATGCCAGCTGGTGGGAATGAGATCTGAGATGTAGCAGGCGGTCTGGCCGCCGCTGCGCACAAAGACGGCCCACATGTTGCGCGTGTGTCCGGGCCAGATTTCCACCGAGATGCCGGGGACGATCTCCTGCTCTCTAGTCGCGTCGAGCAGCTGCAGCTGGCCGGAGTTGATCAGGGGATCGTAGTTGTCACTGATGTAGCTCACGCGATCACGCTCCAGCTGCAACTTGCCGTGCTCCCATTCTCCGCGAGGGGCATAATACTTTGCGTTGGGAAAGGTGGGCACAGCCGCTCCATCTTTATATATGGTGTTCCAGCCGCAGTGGTCGAAATGGAGATGGGAGTTGATCACCACATCGACTTTCTCCGGTGCAACGCCGGCGGCGTGCAGGTTTTCAAGCAACTTCATCTCAGGCAGGAAGAAACTGCGGGTTTTTTCCGCGAGTTTGTTGCCGATTCCGGTTTCAATCAGGACAGTCTGCCTGCCGGTGCGAACCACGATTGAGTTGCAGCTGATTTTGATCCGGTTGAAGTCATCGGCTTTTACTTTGCGTTGCCAGAGCATTTTGGGCACCACGCCGAAAAAGGCGCCTCCATCACCGACGTAGGTACCGTCGTTCAGGGCGATCAGCTCAAACTCGCCAAGATTGATTCTGCTATGGCTCATGGCTGCCCTGCTGTTCCCAGAAGATCATGCCGGAAGTGATCGCGGATACGATTAAAGAGATGGGTGCGCGTTGCCGGGCCGCTGATGCCGTGCGTCTTGCGGGGATAGACCAGCAGGTCAAACGGCACACCGGCATTCTCAAAGGCATAAATCATCTGCATGGTGTTCTGCATATGGACGTTGTCGTCCGACGTTCCGTGGACCTCAAGCAGATGGCCGCGCAGTTTCGCCGCGGATGTAACGGGCGAGCTCTTTTTGTAGTTGTCAGCGAATTGAGGCAGCAGACCGCCGTAGCGCTCGGTGTAGATGGAATCGTAGTCAGTCCAATCGGTTACTGGGGCGACGGAAATGCCGGATTTAATCCGGTCCGAATGCGTCATGGCGTAAAGGGTCATGTAGCCGCCGTAGCTCCAGCCCCACCAGCCCAGACGCGATGCATCCAGCTGGGGGAAGCGCTGCAAGGCCTGGTCAATGGAGGCGAGCTGGTCTTTGAGTTCAACTTCGCCGAAGTTGTGCATGAGCGCGGCGGCGAATTTCTTTCCGCGGGCACCCATGCCGCGATTATCGACTTGCAGCACGGCAAAGCCGTCGCGCAGCAGGATTTCATTGAAGAACATTCCGGGGTCCCAGGCGTTGCGCACCACCTGTCCATGCGGGCCGCCGTAAGGATTGTTAATCAGTGGAACCTTGTGTCCACTGTCCGGCGGCAGCCAGATACGCCCGTGCAGCACGGTGCCGTCGTCGGCCTTGAAGTCAACGAACTG
>JBAIYI010000306.1:0-5995 GCA_037915955.1 Terriglobales bacterium | reverse complement strand
TCTTTGTTGTTCATGTTCCTGGCGCTGGGAATCGTGATGAATGTTCGCATGCGCCGATTCGTGAACTGACCAGGAAACAAGATTCACAAGATTCAAAGGACAAGATTCAACGTTATGCCCTGACGGTGAACTAGGGCGCCGGCCTGAAGAAGCGAGCCGGAGAGAGTTCAAGAGATGCATTCCCGGGCGGGTAACGGCCCCGCGCGCAGGCGCAGAGTGGCCACAAACCTGGAAGTGCGAAGGTGCCAGGATTCTTCAAACAAGTTACAGGCAGATAGCTGAGGCCCAGAACCGGGGTAGTGCCCGGGCGGGCGAAAGTGTATCCCTGCTCAGAACGAGATTGAATTCCACGGCATTCAAGAGTTCGCAGTGCGCCTGTCATCCGGCGCAAACGAGACTCCTGCTCTGAGTTTTACTCTTCTCCAATCCTCTTCTTCTCCGGGCTGGTAAGGAAAACCGGAGAAATCCATGTCGAAAGAACTTTTCGTCTCGTCCACGCCGCATGAGACCAAGGTAGCGGTGGTGGAGGACGATCAATTATCTGAAGTCTATTTTGAGCGGGAGAACGAATACACTCTCGCGGGTTCCATTTACAAGGGGCGTGTGACGCGCGTGCTGCCGGGCATGCAGTCCGCCTTCGTCAACATTGGGCTGGAGCGCGACGCTTTTCTGTACGTCTCTGACTTCCTGCTGGAAGAGGAAGATACAGAAGGACTGGAGCAGGCGGTTACACGCAGCCGTCCGCTGATTACTGAGCCGGCGGAGGAGCACGCTGGAGCTGGGCACGGACCCATTGAGGCCGAGGATGTGATTCCACCGGCTGTGGTCGCTGGAGAAGAAGAAGCCGCAGGGGAGGAAGGCGCGACGGCATCGCGCGAAGAAGGCGGAGAAGAGGAAGGCGAGCGCGAGGGGGCGCGCAGGTGGAAAGGACGCCGCCGGCGGCGCGGACGCGGGGGCCGATTCCAGGATCGCGAAGAAGGCGAGCGGCCGGCGCGAGAAGAGGCCCAGGAGGGCCGGCCTGAGCATCGCAACGGCTCGCATGCCCACGAAGCCGAGCAGAGCGCTGGTGAAGCCGCGGGGCGGCTTTCAGTCTCGCATGAAGCGCCAAGTCACACTCCATTTGTTCTGCCGGGCGAATCTATTTCCAAGTATCAGCCGCACGGGGCCACGAGTGCGAGGGAAGAGAAACAGGTGCCATCGGCCCCGCGTCCCTCAGTTCGGCCTTCCACTGAATATTCTTTCAATCCCTCTGAGTTCACCCCCGGCTCCATGGTGCTGCCGGGAGAATCGATCTCCAAGTACCGCCACGAACCTCCTGCGAGCAGGTCTGCGGTTGCTGAGCCGCACGAGCCGGCAATCCAGGGATCGCGCGTGGAAGAGGAAACTTATCACCACGATGTGCCCGAGCCGGAGATCCACGAGCATCACGACGAAACGAGCTCAGCTGTTGCGCTGGTAACGCCCGCGGAGGCAGAGTCACCCGTTGAAGAGCATGTTCGGCATGAAGAAGCTGCTTCCGAACCTGAGATGAAGCAAGAGCAGCGCTTTGAGACGATGAACGTGGCTGCCACGTTTGGCGGGGAAGAAGCCGAAACGGAGTTCCAGGAAGAAGAGGCACCTGCGCCGGAACAGGCTGCGATGCGTGAGCCAGCAACTGAGGTTGGGGCGCATGAAGAAGTCGCCAGACAAGAAGAGCAGGAGCAGGCTCCTGCGCAGGCGACAGAAGTCACAGAACAGCATCCATGGAAGGCCCCTGCGACGGGGATGATTGAGGAAGAAACGATCGAGGAAGAAGAAAGCGAGTTGATGCCATACGAGGACTCGCTCGACCTCGGCGAGTTTGAAGAGTTAGAAGAGGAAGTGTTTGGGCCGGGCGCTGAGCAGTACGTCGCCATGGGGCGCGAACTTACCGAGGCGGTCCGCGATGCGCACATCAACGAGCGCGCGACGGGCCAGTATGAGGCTGAAGGGCTGGAGGAAGGCGCGGAAGAGACAGAGGAACAAGAAGGCCATCCGGGCGAGTTCGGCGAATTCGAAGAAGAGGAATCCGAGCAGGGAGAGGGTTTCGAAGAATCCGAACAAAACGAAGAAGATATGGAAGGAGCGCGGGCGGAACACCGCGCCGGGGCGGGAACGGCCGGATATCAGCAGCCGCAGCGTTCTGATCGTCGCGGTGATCGCCGCGGCGGTGGTGGACGCCGTCCGGGACGCCGGATGCGGGGACGCAGGTTCCAGCAGCCGCGGCAGTTGCCGGCTATCTCTGACCTGCTTAAAGAGGGGCAGGAAATTGTGGTGCAGATTGCCAAGGAGCCCATTGCCAAGAAGGGCGCCCGCATCACCAGCCACATCGCCCTGCCGGGGCGGTTCCTGGTCTACATGCCCACAGTCCATCACACGGGAGTTTCGCGGAAAATTGCTTCCGAAGAAGAGCGTCATCGCCTGAAGCGGATCGTGCTCAGTGAGCGCGGCGAGAGCAGCGGCGGATTCATTGTCCGTACCGCAGCGGCGGGCGCGAATGAAGAAGATCTGCGCGCCGATATCCGTTTCCTAATCAATCTCTGGAATGAGATAAGGCAGCGTTCTGAGAAGTCAAAAGCTCCGGCGCTGATCTACCACGATCTGAACCTGGTCGAGCGCATTCTTCGCGATCAGGTAACCACCGGATTTTCGACGATCTGGGTGGATACGGAACTGGAGTACGAGCGCATTCTGCGCTTTGTGAGCCGGTTCCAGCCGTCGCTGCTGAAGCGGGTGAAGCTGTACGGAAAAGACACACCGCTGTTCGAGCAGTTCAGCATCACGGACGAGATCAACAAAGCTCTGAAATCAAAGGTTTGGCTGAAGAGCGGCGGTTACATCGTGATCAACCAGACAGAAGCTCTGGTGGCAATCGATGTGAACACGGGCAAGTACGTGGGCAAGACGGCGCGCCTGGAAGACACGATCGTGAAGACGAACATCGATGCAATCAAGGAAATCGTGCGGCAGATCCGGCTGCGCGACCTGGGCGGCATCATTGTGATCGACTTCATCGACATGGATGAGCGCAAAAACCGGCAGAAAGTGATGCAGGCGCTGGAAGAGGCGCTCAAGGCAGACCGCGCGCCATCGAAGGTGCTGCAGTTTAACGACTTTGGACTGGTTGCCATCACCCGCAAGCGCGTGAAGCAGTCACTGGAGCGCACCCTGGGCCAGCCCTGCCCGACGTGCCAGGCAACGGGGATGATCAAGTCCGTGAGTACGACCTGCAACGAGATTTACGTGGAGATGCGCAAGATGTCGCGGCACTTTGAGCGCGACGTGATGCTGCGCGTAAATCCTGAAGTGGGCAAGGCGCTTAAGGCGAACGGCAGCCGGTGGATCCAGGAGATGGAGGACCTGACCAAACGGACGATCCTGGTGAAATCCGACCCGCTTTTGCATCCGGAACAGTTTGATATCCAGTAAAAAATCAGAGACAATTCGCGGTTAAACCAGCGCAAAGGAACCTGACAGGTTCCTTTGCGCATGTATAGGCGCTTGACGGAGGCGCAGCCCGGAATGAGCAGGAACTTCAAAGGTTCACCGCGCGAGGAGCGCGCACTGGATAGCTACGTGAAGCTGGCGCGGGCCAGCAACACGGCGCTGGCATACGCACGTGTCGGCCTGGAAGAGGTTGATCTCACGCCCAGCCAGTTTGCCGTGCTTGAGGCTCTCTATCACGTAGGACCGCTCAATCTGGGCGACCTGGCACGGCGAATCCTTACCAGCAGCGGGAATCTCACCCTGGTGGTTGACAACCTGGAGAAGCGCGGCCTGGTGAAACGGCAGCAGCACGGCAAGGACAAGCGCTTTATCCTGGCCACCATCACGCCTGCGGGCCGCAAGCTGATCGCAAAGATCTTTCCCGGGCACGTGCGCCGGATCGTGGAAGTGATGTCGCGGCTCAACGGCGCGGAACAGGACGAACTGGGAAAACTCTGCCGCAAACTGGGAATTGGCGAAGAGTAAATCAGCCGCATCCAAGAATGAATACTGTCCTTTTCACGCTGCTGTTACTTCTCCAGAACCCGCCATCGACTGGTTGTAAGAAAGATCCTGAGGTGGTCGGTGCCTGCTTCCGCGTTCACGGGAGGCTGTCTTACTACAATGGTGCTCCGTCGACGCGGATTTGGGTTATAGGAACGACCAGGATGCTTGGATTACCGAAGGAGGACAGCAACATACCTCCGAATGTCAAACGCCTGCTGAGCGATTTTGACGATGAAGTGTTCGGTGATTTTCTCGTTTGCCCATATTCAAAGCGCCAAGCCGGACACATGCAATTCGTGTGTATCGAATCAGGTACGCATCTCATCCGCCACCGGCTGACCGCACATTCAGGCAGCAAGGCCAAGGATTAAGCGGCTAGATCGCAAGCGGCATGCTATCTTTAAGCGCCCATGTCCCTGCTCACATTGTTATATGCAGCCGCGATTTTTCTCGGCAGCTTCCTTCTCTTTCTGATTGAGCCCATCGCAGGCAAGCGCCTGACGCCGCTCCTTGGTGGCTCGGCGGCGGTGTGGATCACCTGCCTGGTCTTCTTCCAGACGGCGCTGCTGCTGGGCTACCTGTGTGCGCACTGGCTGGCTGCGGTGGTGCGTATCGGCGCGCGAGCGAAGGCGGCGATTTACACCGTCGTGTTGATGATCGCGCTGGCGCAGGGTTATATGGCGGTGCGGCCCGATCTGCATGCCTCCACCGCGCACCCAATCATGAGCGTGTTTCTGCTGCTAAGCATCCTGATCGGAGTGCCGTTTGTAATCCTTTCCGCGACAAATCCGCTGCTGCAGGCATGGTACGCGCTGGGATATTCCGGCAGCGGCGGCATGGTGCCGCCGTACCGGCTCTTTGCGCTCTCCAACTTTGGATCTCTGCTGGCGCTGGTGATTTACCCGTGGTGGATGGAGCCGAAGCTCAGCCTGAGGGAGCAGAGCCTGGTATGGCTTGCCGGCTTCGTGGTGTTTGCGATCGCGGTATGCGGAGCCATATGGGCCAGCGTGGCACGGCTCACCTCTCCGGCTCGCAAGACGACTGTCCAGTTGGTTGGAGGGATCAAGCCGAACTGGCAGGAAAAATCCCTCTGGCTGCTGCTGCCGGCGTGCGGATCGCTGTTGCTGAGCGCTTTCACCAACCACCTGAGCCAGAACGTGGCGGCCATCCCACTGCTGTGGATCGTGCCGCTGATTTCCTATCTGCTCAGCTTCATCTGGGCATTCAATGGCGAGCGATTTTATCCACGGTACACCATGCTGGGGCTGCTGGCAGTTTTTCTGGGCTCGGTGGGCTACATGATGACGGAACCAAGCATGAGCATGCCCATCACCGTCACAGTGGCTTTCTACTGCATGGCGCTGCTGATCATCTGCGTGGTGCTGCATTCGGAGCTTTACCGGTTGCGCCCGGCGCCGCACTATACGACTTCGTATTATCTGATGATCGCGGCGGGCGGGGCTTTGGGGTCCATGTTCGTAGGCCTGCTGGCGCCGGTTGTCTTCCGTGCGAACTACGAGCTGGTGTGCGGCCTGATTTTTACCTGCGCGCTAATACTGGCAGTGACATGGAAAACCGGGATTCAGGCACGCCTGCTCTGGGCGGCTGCCACAATCGCCATGACTGTGCTGATCTTTGCCCAGGCGCGCAAGTACGGGAAGGACGCGATCCTGCAGGTGCGCAACTTCTATGGAACGCTGCGGGTGACGCAGGAGTTCGAGCCGCCAAGCGCTGTCTATACGCGAATGCTGATCCATGGCACCATCCAGCACGGTACGCAGATCTTCAGTGATGACCTGCGGACCACGCCGACAACCTATTACGCGAAGGATTCTGGAGTCGGGCTTGCAGTGCAGTATTGCTGCGGTGAGCGCCCGCGACGGATCGGAGTGGTGGGGCTGGGAGCGGGAACCATGGCGGCGTACGGACGTCCGGGCGACGTGATCCGCTTTTACGACATCAATCCGCTGGTGCCGCGAATCGC
>JBAIYI010000746.1:0-3330 GCA_037915955.1 Terriglobales bacterium | reverse complement strand
TCCACGATTCTCGGAGCCCCGATTCTAGACAGCTTTTGTACGATAATCCATAGGACAATCGCACTGAGAATTGACAAGTGCCGATTCGTCCTTTCTCACCAAAGCTCTGACTGCTTCAAGGCACGCGCCTCGTATTGCTGATCTCCTCCGCGAGCTCTCTAGGGAAAGGTTTTAGGGCATCTTTCTTGGTTTTGACAGTCTGAAACGCGCCTACAGCTCTTCTCGAATCGATCTGCGCGTTCTCATGGTGAGACTGAATTTCGAATCCCGGGGACAGACGGGATGAAACCCAGCGTCAACTGCCATCAGGATCTCCTTGCCCGCGGGGCCCTCATCTAGACCATCCAGACTTCGCTCGCTGTGCTGCAGCGCGCAACGTCCTCTAGAAGCTAGCCTTCATCGAAAGCTGAAGCTGCCGCGCGGCCGCCGCCGCGTTCGCCCGACCGAAGAACGGCGACGTCAGCACTCCCACGTAGTTCGTCGCGTTCACCTGGTTCAACGCATTGAATGCGTCAATCCTCAGTTCGATGTACCTCGTGCCGTGCTCGCGCTGCCCTCCCACCACGAAGCGCCGCGAGAGCCGGATGTCCACATCCGAGTACATGGGTCCGTTGCCGGTGTTGCGGGTCATGCCCGCGGGCCGGTCATTCGCCACTCCATCCAGATTCGTATCTACGCCTGTAGTGATGTTGAACGGGATTCCTGAACTGACGCTCGTGATGGTGCCGAACTTGAAGCTGTAAGGAAGCTGGACGATCCCCGCCAGGTTCAGCCGGTGGCGGCGGTCAAAATCAGAGCGTCCCCACTCCGGCGCAAGATTAAAGTTATCGGCCGGCAGGTAGAACATGCCGGACGTGTTGTCATACGAGCGCGAGTAAGTGTACTGCGAAAGCAGTTCAATGCGGTTGGCGATTGCCGTGCGGTAGGTGAAGCTCACTGAATTCGACCGCGAGCTTCCGGTGGATTCGAACTGGTCATTCTTGGCCAGGTTAGCATCGGGGCGTACCCCCGTACCCGGCAGCGGAGCGTTGATGTCTCGCAGGCGGAAGAGCTTCAGCCCGCGGAGCATAGTGTATTCAATCGAAATCGAATTCTTGTTGTCGATCTGCTTGTCCACCCCGGCGCTGGCCTGGATCTGATACGGCGCCAGCAGGTCAGGCGCAATGGTGTAAGTGCTGGGTCGGGCTGAGAGAATCTCCGCCGGTGAAATCGGGAACGTTGGATTCTCCAGCAGCAGGCTCTGCAGGTGATTGGCATCAAACAGCAGGGCGCGCTGGCCCATCGTCCACGGCCGGCGATCGTAAAAAATGCCGCCACCCGCGCGGAGCACCCAACCCTTGCCAGGCGAATAAGAAACGCCTGCCCGCGGCGCGATGTTGTTGTAATCCTGCAGATACTGCTGCAGTTCGTGCCGCACGCCCACAAGCACCGTCAGGTTCGGCCGTAGGTGCATTTCATCCTGGAAGAAGTATGAGTATTCCCCTTGCGCGAACTCTGCATCCGGATTGCCCCGGTTGATCGTAAACAGGAACGGTTGGTTGGCCGAAAACGCCGCCAGGCTGGAGTAGGTAAACGTTCCGCCCGAGTTGGAGAGATCTGTCAGGTCCACGCTATGGCGCTTGGCTGTGCCGCCAAACCGCAGGGTGTGCTTCCCGCGAACCAGCGTTGCCAGGTTCTGCAGTTCCAAGATCTGTTCGTTTTCGTCCTGGCTGAGCTGCGCTCCGCCCCCACGGAACGCGCCCAGCACGATCTGTGCCGGCGCCGAAGAAAGCGGCGTCGTGGTGTTGTCGCGCTGCTTGTAGGCGAATCGCAGTTCGTTGGAGAAATTCACGCTGAACAGCGCCGTCTCCGTCACGCGGAATTCCTGGCGCTGGTTATCCAGGTTGTAGGCGCGCTCCGCCAGATCAAATGCCCCGATGCCGCGGTTATCTGCCTTGTCCAGATTGAAGTTGTAGCGCAGGCTCAGGTTGTGCAGCTGATTGAGCTGGAAATCCATGCGCGCCAGTGCGCGACCGCTGCGCTCCGGAGTCGTCAGGCTCTGGCTCTGCGTTCCCGCCGGCGTAACGGCCTGGATCACCGCGTTCTGGTCGTCATTCAGATAGTCGCCGCCAAAATAGAACGTGCCTCTGTGACCGAACAGCGGACCGTTCATGTCACTTTCCCAGAAGGAGCGCGACATGTCCGGCTGGGTGCTGGCGAAGGCGTTCTTTGCATCCAGCGCGGAATTGCGGAACGTCATGATCAGGTGATGATGGACGCGGGTCATCGATCCGGGACGCGTCACAACTTCGATCCGTCCCTTGCCCGGACGCCCGAACTCTGCAGAATAAGGATTGCGGTTCACCGCCACGCTCTTCACGCTGGAAGAAGGCACATCCAGGTCTGAGCTCTCCACGCCGTCCACCACGATTTTCGTTCCTTCCACGCCGTTTGCCGCGGGATCGAGGAATGCAGACGCATCCGCCAGCGGATTGTCATCTCTTACCGGCAGGCTCTTGAGCAGGTCGTGGTTCACCTCCACCGAAGTCATGTTCCCGTCCATGGAGACCGGATCGCCTGCTTTCACCGTGATCTCCTGAGACACGGCCGCCACTTTCATCCTTATATGTTGCAATTGCGGCGCGCCTGCTCCTGCTGCCATTTTGGCTTGCGCGGGCTTGAAACCCTGCGCCTGCACTTGCACCAGGTACTCACCTGCCACCAGGCTGCTGAACACAAACTCGCCCATGTCGTTTGCAGTCGTGTGCGCGATCTCAGCATTCCTGCTGTCCTTGAGCGTCACCTCGGCGCGCGGGATGATCGCGCCGGTGTCATCTTCCGCCACGCCTCTCATCATGAAGCTGGTTTGGGCGCTCATCGAAGCGAACAAGCCGAGCAGGAAGAGCATTGCAGTGAGCAGGGGACGAACGTGCTTAGCCGCCATGGGGAAACTCCATTTCTCTTGAACGTGTGGCTGGGCCCCGGTCTGACCATTCGCCAGAAACAGCCGTGTACCACCAGCCATGTACCGGCCCGGCGGAACACTTCTTACGTCATGAGGTAGGACACTACTCCGGTCAGGGCGGAACAAAACTTAACGAAATTTTCAAGAGCTTTTGATGACACTCAACAATTTTTAACAATTCCTGTTCTGGAACCCCGGGTCCGCGTGTCTCAGACCCATGTAACGGAAACCACCATGTGCAGCTCTCCCCAATCCAGGCTCGCTGAAAATTTCGCAGGGGCTCGCTGCGCTCGTATAACGGTGATCGCTGAGAACCGGTATCTCTCCCACGCACAACCGCGCGGGCTTATCGCCGCGCTTCAGGCGCTGGGACATTCCGTAACCGT
>JBAIYI010000282.1:0-9578 GCA_037915955.1 Terriglobales bacterium | reverse complement strand
AGGGCTGCGGATCAATCCGGCGACCAATGGCAGGCACCATCCGCCGCGGCTGGTGGGGCTGAGCCTGGTGGACGTGGCCACGGGCAAGCAACGCAAGGTGACCGGCCTGCCGGCGAACGCATACCTGGGCGTGCCGCAGTGGTCGGCGGACGGGAAACAGTTTGCCTTCACCAACACCACGGCAAACGGTATTGAACTCTACGTCGGCGAGACAGATAAGGCCGCGGCGCACAAGGTTGAAGGCGTACAGGTCAGCGCCATCCTGGGCGAGCCCTTGCAATGGATGCCTGACGGCAAAACGCTGCTGGTGCAGACTGTGCCGGCCAGCCGCGGTATCGCGCCGGCCGAACCCAAGACGCCGGATGGTCCCATCATCCAGGAGAGCGACGGCAAGAAGGCCCCGGTGCGCACCTACGAAGATCTGCTCACCAACAAACACGACGAAGCGCTCTTTGATTACTACGCCACCACCCAGTTAAAGCTGCTGCATGTGCATGAAGGCAAGCTGGGGCCGGTGAAGGCGAGCATCGGCACGGAGAGCAACCTGGGCAAGTCCGCCATCTTTGCCCGCGTGGAGCCCTCGCCGGACGGGCAGCACATTCTGGTAAGCCGCATTGTCCATCCTTATTCGTACATTACTCCTGAAGGCGATTTTCCGCGCGAAGTGGAGGTCTGGAACCTGAAAGGCGCGGTAGAGCATAAAGTCGCGAGCCTGCCCCTGGCCGATCACGTGCCGATTGAGGGCGTGCTCACCGGCCCACGCGATTACGAGTGGGCTCCAATGAAGCCGGCCACGCTGGTATGGGCGGAAGCGCTGGACGGCGGCGATCCCAAAGCCAAAGCTCCCTTGCGCGACAAGCTGATGACGCTGGGTGCGCCCTTCAACGGCCAGCCGGTGGAACTCGTAAAGCTGGAGCAGCGCTTCACTCCCGGTGGCGGCTTCGGTCCGTTTGGCTTTGGCCGTGGCGGTATTGAGTGGGGCGAGAGTGGAATCGGCCTTGTGCGCGATTACGATCGTGACCGCCGCTGGACGCGCACGTTCCTCGTCGACATCAACAAGCCCGGCGCGCAGCCCAAACTCGTCTGGGAGCGGTCGATTCGCGATCGCTATAAAGATCCGGGCACGCCGGTCATGCGCACGCTGCCTAACGGCAGGCGCGTGCTGCGGCAGCAGGGCGACAACATCTTCCTGGTCGGCGCGGGCGCCTCACAGAAAGGCGAGTTCCCTTTCCTTGACAAGTACGACCTGGCCACAGGCAAGTCTGAGCGCCTCTTCCAGTGCGGCGACGGACAGTACGAATCCGTGGTCGCGCTGGCTGCGGACGACGGCACAAAGTTCATCACCCGGCATGAGAGCCCCAGCGATCCGCCCAACTACTTTGTGAGGACTTCCGGAAGCAACGAAAGACGCGAGCTCACGCACTTTGCCGATCCGCAACCGCAGTTGCACGGCATCACCAAACAACTCGTCACCTACAAGCGCAATGACGGCGTAGGGTTGAGCTTCACGCTCTACCTGCCGGCCAACTACAAGCAGGGTGAGCGCCTGCCCACGATTGTGTGGGCGTATCCGCTGGAGTTCAATGATGCGGCCACGGCCGGCCAGGTCAGCGGGTCACCATATCACTTCACCACCATCACCGGAATCTCGCACCTGTTCCTGCTCACGCAGGGCTACGCCGTTCTGGACAACGCCACCATGCCGGTCGTCGGCGATCCCGAGACCATGAACAATACCTACGTGGAACAGATTGTCGCCAGCGCCAAAGCGGCGATCGACAAAGCCGCGGAGATGGGCGTCACCGACCCAAACCGCGTTGGCGTAGGCGGCCACAGCTACGGCGCGTTTATGACCGCCAACCTGCTGGCCCACTCTGACCTGTTCCGCGCCGGAGTGGCGCGCAGCGGAGCTTACAATCGCACGCTCACGCCCTTCGGTTTCCAGAGCGAGCGCCGCACCATATGGGAAGCGCCGGAGATGTACATCAAGGTCTCGCCGTTCATGCAGGCGGACAAGATCAAGCGCCCCATCCTGCTGATCCACGGCATGGCCGACGACAACTCAGGCACGTTCCCCATCCAGAGTGAGCGCATGTACCAGGCGATCAAAGGCAACGGCGGCATTGTACGTTACGTGCAGCTGCCCTACGAGGCGCATGGCTATCTTGCGCGCGAGTCAACCGAGCACACGCTGTGGGAGATGGTGACCTGGTTCGATAAATGGGTGAAGAACGCCGGCCCGGATACGAAGACTGCGGCTCGCTAGAAGGCACCGCGATTGTTGATGGACTCTATCCCCTGACGGACCTATCCCGAATCCTGAGATCGAGCGAGCGTAGCGAAGTGAGGTCGAGGGTGAGGGACCTGCTCCGCTGCAGCGTCGCGGAAGCTCGGATCACATGGTTTTGGGTCCAGTTGTCTGTAGAACGTCCGCGAACCATTGCGCAAGCTCTTTTCGGAACCGCAACAATGAACTGAGCTCAGACCCAGCAGCCGCCGTCGATGTTCAGACAAAATGGCTCAATCCGCGTGGTGATCATCGAGTGTTAGCCGCAACGATTTGAGATCGTGAAATGAAAACAGGAATTACTTTCGATTTTGTTAATCGCACCATGCGGGTTGCATAACGACCGATATCGCGGGAGGCACCTGTCCGTTCGTCCAATAGGTTCCACGGACCGTAAATATTGGTGAAACCTTTTCCATGTCAAATTACTCTAGGTATCAGCAGGCTCATCCGTCGACTGCTAAAGAGGGAGCCGCAGATCCCCGGAAGACTGCGGCCCCTTTTTCATTTTGCGCTTTACTTCCCTTCCAGGATCCTTCTCACCATCACCAACTGGCCCAGATGATAGGCGTTATGGTCGGCCACCAGCAGCGCTTCGCGCAGATAGGTCTGGCCTTCGCCGTGCGCGATCTTTGCCGTCAAATCAATCTTGGGATTGCGCACCATGGCGCAGACTTCTTCCAGGTCGGCGAGAAAGTGGTCCACGCTCTTGTCCCACGCTGCGGGATTCGGCGGCGCTTCCGTGGTGGGCCAATAGCCCTGGGGAAACTCCGGCGAGACATGTTTCGCGTCCAGGCTGAAGTGGAGGATGTCCCATTGGGCAAGGCGCATGTGTTCCAGCAGTTGCCAGGGCGTGTGCGGCGCGCCATGCGGTTTGCGGCCGCGTAGCTCCTGCGGAAAGTCTTCCAGGGCGCTGCGCACATCCATGTGCGCCTCAGCTTTCGTAAGCAACGCGATCACATGTCGCCTGACAGCTTCCATTGCATCCATGCCAGAACTCCTTTCGCCTGTTCGTACTTGTGCGATTGTAAAACCTCGGTAACGTCTTTGATCTCTTTTTACTGTCGGCGGCGCGGAGAAGCCGCGCATACTGAGGGTATCCATCGCGAGTTGTGGGGAGTGAACATGCGAATCCAACGGACCGGGTCGTGGAAGGCCCTGATCTTCGCCTCTCTTTTCTTCATCGTTGCGGCAAACGCGCAGACTGCCAAACCCGGCAAAACGGCCGGCGCCGACGACGCCTCACGCAAGCAGGTCATCCAGAAATGCCGTGACTCCTACTACAGCCTGCGCGCACTCGGGCTTGATGAGTTTCAGTCGACTGTGCAGCCCAATTGGGAGCAGGTCTTGAAAGACCAGGGCGCCACCGATCCTGAGGCATTGAAAGCAGGCCTGAAGCTATTGAATGGCCTGCATTTCACCATGCTGCTGGACCAGAAGGGCAACGTCACGATGACCCACCACACTGATACCGAACCTCCGAATGAGCAGGTGAAAAAGGGCTTCGAAGATATCTACAGCGGCATCAATCAGGCCACCTCGGGCTTCTTCGCCACCTGGTCGTTGTTCATGCTGACTTCGCCATTTCCGGAAGCCGAGAGCGATTACAAGCTGGACGACCTGGGCACGCAATACCGCCTCTCCTATAAAGACGGCGCGTCGGACGTGGTCACGCTGATCGGCAAGGACCTGGCAGTACGAGAGATCACGGTGGATACAGCCGAGTTCAACAGTGTCATCAAGCCTCAGCTTTCTAAAACTGCGAGCGGCTTTATGTTGGCGGGCTATGAGGGCGATTACACCCCCAAAGCCGGAAAAGGCGCCGTGCATCTGAACGTGAAGATCAATCACGCTCCGGTGAACGGCATGCAATTACCCGTAACACTGATCGCGGATACCTCGCTGGACGGCACTCCTATCCACATGGAACTTGCATTCGCCGATTATCAAATAAAGAAACACTGAGCCAACGCAAATGGTTTGGACTCACAAGGCAGCCTGCATGCCTCGCGCATACAGGCTGTTCTGCTTTGCGGGAAATCATGGCTGCGGAGATTACTTCAACTTCTTCCCAATCCCACCCATGATGCGCTCGAGCTCGCACATGAGTTCGTCGTCCATGCTGAGGCCCGCCGCGCGCATGGCACTGAACGGATCGCGACGAAACCACCGGGCATTCTGCTCGGAAGCCGCCAGCCATTGTTGCAGGCGATCTTCAAATCTGCCCAACTCCAGCATGAGCCGGTCGTTTGGCAGGCGCTGCTTGCCGGTGGCGGTCTTTCGGGACGCAATATACATAAGCACTCGAATATTGTGATGCGGGGGCCCGCTAGACGACTCTGTTTTGGGCCGAGTACCTGGATGGTTACTGATGGGACCGACTCACGGCAGCAACTGCCCTGCGGGACATACGACAAGGTGGACCGTTGCTGAGGCCGTGATTGACTGCGGGCCCTTTTTACCGGTTCGCCGTAGTTGACTTCTGCTCTTCGGCAAAATAACCGCTGCGGGTTCGTACCTGGAGTTCCTTGTAGCCGGGTGCATGCGCCTCAACCCGCACTTGCCGGTATCCACCGTTCGCCCGCGGGTTGCTGGGCTTGTAGGTAATGCGGTACTGGTTGCGGATGTCGTGCGCCACTTCGCGGCTGATCTCATCCACTTCATCCACGTTCTTGGGGAAAAACGCGACGCCGCCGGTCTGGACCGACATTGCCTCCAGCGCGCGCCGTATGCGCCGCTGCTTGCCTTCATCCAGAATCCCGATGGTGTAGATCGTTGGACCGTTGTCGCTCTGGACGGAGCGGATGGCATCTTCCAGGTTGCGACGGCTCTCGTTGTCCTCGCCGTCAGTCACCACCAGAAGGACCTTTTTCTCTCGTTTGGCGCCCTTCGCAAGATGGTCAGCGGCTGCGATCACCGCATCGTAGAGCGCGGTGCCGCCGCGCGTGTCGGAGCGGTCGAGCGCTTCTTTCATCAATGACACTTTGTTGGTGAAGTCCTGATCCAGATACGGCTCGTCGTTGAAATTGACGATAAATACTTCGTCCTCAGGATTGCTGGCCTGCACCAGGTTCACCACCGCTTTGGAAACGGCGTTGCGCTTGGTGCGCATCGAACCCGAATTGTCCACCAGGATTCCGATGGACACCGGAATATCTTCCGGCCGTACGAACTTGATCTCCTGCGGCCGTCCGTCTTCATAGACTGTGAAATTTCGCGGGCCAAGATCGGTGACCAGGTGCTTGCGCTGATCGATAACGCTGGCTGTAAGCGTTACTTCGTCGACGTTCTTTTTGAAGACGAATCCGCCCTTCGCGTCTGTGGTGACCTTGTCGACGGTGTCTTCGGTCGCGGGGCCAAGATCGGGAATTGCAGCGCCTTTGCCCGATGGAACATTGGCAGCCGTGGTCGTTGTACCCGGAGTCGTGGCGGCCGCCTTTGGCGGCATCGCGGGACGCGCCCACGTGGGTACCGCCGGATCTGTGGGATCAACGTCGCTGGGCAGGGGCGTGGCCTGGACTTTCTGGTTCTGCGGGGCCTGGGGCTGCGCCGGCGTCTGCGCCCACACGGCCATGAATCCTGCCATCAGGCCGAAGACCGCGAGCGCGGCAACCACTCTATTGCGAAGGTGCATAATATCCCGTTCTGGAGTAGACATTCAGATGCGGCAGACCCTTGGGTGGCGTCAGCTTGACCCTGATCTTCCGCCAACGTCCATCTCTGGTCCTGTTCTTTGGACGGTAGCCAAGCACATATTGGTTGCGCAGCTCTATTCCAATCTTTGTAGCCACGTCGGCCAGTTCGTTCGGGTTGGTTATGGTAAACATGCGCCCGCCGGTGGTCGTCGCCACGTCACTCAGCAGGGCAGGCCCTGCAATCTCTTCCGGTTGGGTAGCGCCGGCGGTGAAAATGCCAATGGCATAAATCTGCACGTCGGCCTCCCGCACCAGCGACTTGATCTCATGTTCCGTATAGCGGCTGTGGTTATCGCCCCCGTCAGAAATGATCAGCAACGCTTTCTTGGCGTTGTGGGCATCCTTCATTTTGTTGATGCCCATATAGATCGCATCCAGCAGCGCGGTGCTTCCCTGCGGCACGGTATAAACCAGCTTGCCCTGCACGTCTTCCACTGACTTGGTGAAGTCGGCTCGCAATTGCGGGCGATCATTGAACGTGATCATGAAGAATTCGTCCGCCGGGTTCGCGGTACGGAAGAACTCGATCACGGCGGCGCGCGCCTTCTCAATCTTGTCACTCATGCTGCCGCTCATGTCAAAGATCACGCCCAGCGAAATCGGAGCATCTTCACTGGAGAAGTGGCGAAGCTGCTGCGGCTCGTTCCCTTCCATCACCGTAAAGTTTTCCTTGTCCAGCCCCGTAACAATGCGATTCCAGTCGTCCGTGACCGTCACGTTCACCAGCACCAGGTCCACGTCCACCTGCAGCGGCTTTCCGTGGTTCACCTTCAGGCCCGGATCGGTATCCACGCCTTCAGCCTTTGCGTCAACTTTTGGATCGCCGCCTTTGGGATCGGCGGTTTTGGTCGCAGGATCGGCGGCAGGCCGGGGTTGGATATGGACATTTTCGTCCTGGGCGCTGCTAAGCCTCGCCCAGCTCAGTAGGAGCAGGAGCGCGAAACAGCAGCGAGCAAGTGGCCTTCCGGAAAACGCTAGCACTCGAGTCATCACGGGGAACCGGGACTTGCCATACCCGCAAAGTTTAAAGCGGGCCATAAGGGGAACCTCTGCTTTTGAAGCCGATGTTACCACACCCCCGTAGTCCTTTGACACAAGGTTGTGAGTACCTTTCGGCCGTGGCCGCAGCCATCTCAGGATGTTTTCTAAGATGCTCCGGCGGTTTGCGCAGGTTATCTGCTCACCTTGGTAGAATGCTTATTCCGGTTCCGTCATGGCAGAAATCATTCCCTTTAAAGCACTTCGGTACGATCCGCAGTTGGTGAAACTGGAGGACGTGGTCACCCAGCCCTACGACAAAATCACCCCGGAGATGCAGACCCGGTACTACGACCTGAGCCCCCACAATCTGGTCAGGATCATTTTGGGAAAGCCGGGAGAGACTGACACCCGCAACTTCAATGTTTACACGCGCGCCGCGGAATATCTGCACGACTGGCGGTCCGACGGAATCCTCAAGGCCGACCCCGACCCGGGCTTTTACTTCTACGCGCAGACTTTTACCGTACCCGGCACGCGCGACCTGGCTGAACGCCGTGGCCTCGTCGCCCTGGGCCGCATCCAGGACTATGCCGACGGCGTTGTTTTCCGCCATGAACAGACCCACTCCAAGCCGCGGGAAGATCGCCTGAACCTGCTGCGGGCCACCAGGGCTCACTTCGGCCAGATCTTCATGCTATACAGCGACCCCGCCGCCCAGGTGGAAAAACTTTTGGCCAAACGAGCGGAAGAAGATCCCGACGTCTCCCTGCTTGACGAATACGAAGTGCTGCACCGCATCTGGCGCATTAACGATCCGGCAATGATCGCCGCGCTCCAGGAGCATTTCCGCGACAAAAAACTACTGATCGCCGACGGCCACCATCGCTACGAAACCTCGCTGGCTTACCGCAATGAGCGCCGTGCCGAGGCCGCTACCGCGGATCCGAACGCGCCCTATGAGTACGTGATGATGACGCTTATCCCGATCGAGAGCCGGGGACTTGTCATCCTGCCCACCCATCGCATTGTCCACGGCTTGCCATCGTTTGATCGCGAACACATGCTGGAAGGAGCCAAGCGATTCTTCGATATCGACCGTATCGATCTGCGCAGTGAAAGCCGCAGCGCCACCACTCTGCTGGGCGAAGCCGGAGAATCCGGTACAGCGTTCGTCGCGGTTACCCGTCAGGGACCGTATCTGCTCAAAGCGAAAAAGCGGGCCGTGGAAGAAGCGCTCTCCGGGATCTCCGAACGCCAGCGTGGACTGGATGTAGTCCAGCTCCACAAGCTGGTGCTGGAGCGGATTCTGGGAATCTCGGAAGATGCCATCAGGAACCAGGAGCACGTGAAGTACGAGCGCGACGCATTTGAAGCCATTTCCTGGGTCCGCCAGGGCGCAAATGTTGCGTTCCTTATGAACCCCGTCAGGATCGATCAGGTGAGCGACCTGGCGTTCGCCGGCCAGGTGCTTCCCCAGAAATCCACTGACTTCTATCCCAAACTCCTGAGCGGCCTCACTATCTATGCGCTGGAGTAATCGCCTCACAGCCTCAGTGACCCTTGCCGCGTTGCTCTGCTGCGTGCAAGACCGGGCACGTCCGCAGAGCCATTCTCCTTCTCCGACGCCTGCGAAGTCGGCAGCCCCCGCACCAACGCCGGCCGCTGCCAAGCCAAGATCGCAGGATCAGCAAAAGCCGCAGCCCTCGAATGCGAAACAGCAGGACTACTTTGTCCTCATCGATCCCAGTCACGGCGGCGGAGACAAAGGAGCTGTGCTTGGATCGGGTGTTACGGAGAAGCACATAACGCTTGCATTCGCTCGCGAACTGCGCAAAGAGCTCACCGAACGCGGCATTGCGTGCCGTCTGCTGCGCGAAGCTGACGTTCCCATCAGTCTGGAAAAGCGCGCCGAGCTTGCCAACCAGCAGCGGCCTTTTCTTTACATTGGGATCCATGCCGCAACCGGGCCGAGTGGCGTTCGCGTCTATACTCCACGCGTGGAAAAGCCAGCCACATCAGCGGTGCCATTCTTGAGCTGGGAAGCTGCCCAGTTCCCTGCCATGGAACGCAGCGCCGCGTTCGCTCGATCAGTAACCCGTGAGCTACAGCGCAAGAGCGTCCACGTGGCCGGCTTTTCTGCTGCGTTGCGTCCGCTGAACAACGTAGCCGCTCCTGCCATCGGCATTGAATTGGCCGCTCCGCCGGCTGATGCGGGCACACTGCTCACTCAAAAAGTCGAGAATCCCATCGCCACTGCCGTTGCCATCGCCATTGCGCAAGCGCATCCTGGGGGAGCGCATCCGTGATTCCGCGCAGCGTTCAAATCACCATCGCTTTCCTGCTGGCAACCGTGCTGCTGCTTGGCACATACATTCTCCATCTGCGCCACTCGGAAGAAGCCAAAACACAGGCCGTAGCGGCAGAAACGATGGCTGCTCCGCAGGCTCAGGGCCAATGGGAAAAGATTCGCATCCTTGTGGCCTATGATGACGATCAGGCGCTGCGCTGGCGAGAAGAGACGGCCTTCATGCCTGCGGAGCGCGCGCCCCGCGCTCGCGCAGCCTTGCGCGCCGTACTTTCCCAATACGTGCAGTCGCCTTCCCCTCATCCGCTGG
>JBAIYI010000631.1:0-3546 GCA_037915955.1 Terriglobales bacterium | reverse complement strand
CCTGATTCATCCGCTGCTGCAACGCCGCAATCTCGCGCTTGATGGTGTCTGAGTCAGAGGTCTTCAGATACTGGCGCTGCTGCCATGCGGCCATGAGCAGGCGGGCATAGGCGTGCAGCAGACCCTGCAGCCGCTGGTCCATCTGCTGAACATAAACCTGTGACGTGGAAGAGAGCTGGGCAAAATTGTTGCGGATGGAACCGCACACCTGCGCCAGGGCAATGTAACGGTTCTGCATCTCCGACGGCAGTGTGCGGAGCAGGTCACTCAGGCTGCGCTCTTTGGCCTGCTGCTCTTCGGCGAACTTCCACGAGCGTACCAACCGCTGAAACCGCGAGTTGGTGGAGACCGTGGCCAGGTACATCAATTCCAGGCCGCCGGCGAGCACCAACGGCAGGGCGCTGCCGGTTACCACGGCGAACACGCCCATCCCGGCCAGCGTGATCCAGTTGTACTGGATCTTGAACGCCTCTTTGACGAAGTTAATGTCCTTCTGCGGGCCGCCGGGCGCGGTTGGATCCGCACCGCCGGGCTGGCCCAATCCGAGGAAGCCCATTAGATGCTCACCCTCACGTGGCCGCCCACACCCGGCGCGCTCTTGAGCCGGCCCAGAACATAGTGCTGGAGCTCGTGAAACTCGTTTTTCTCCTTGAGCTCAAGATCGCGCGGCCGGTCAAACGGCACCTGCACGTCTTCCACAATGGTTCCGGGATGCGAGCTCATGATGAAAATCCTGTCGGCCAGGTAAACGGCCTCTTCCACGTCATGCGTGACGAAGAGAATTGTACACGCGGTCTCATCCCAGATTTTCAGCAAAAGCTGCTGCATGTCACTGCGTGTCTGCGCGTCCAGCGCGCCGAAAGGCTCGTCCATCAGGATCACCGAGGGGCGAAGCGCCAGCGTGCGGGCAATCGCCACGCGCTGCTGCATGCCCCCGGAGAGCGTGTCGGGGTAAACGTCAGCGAATTCCGCCAGCCCGACCTGCTGAAGAAGGTGGTCAGCGGTTTCCTTGCGCTGCGCCGCAGGCACACCATTGATTTTCATTCCGTACTCAACGTTTTGCCGCACTGTGAGCCATGGAAACGAAGTGTATTTCTGGAACACCATGCCGCGATCCTTGCTCGGTCCTCTGACGGCCGTGCCGTTGACCAGGATTTCGCCCGTGGTGGGCCGGTCCAGCCCGGCGATCATGCGCAGCAGTGTGGATTTTCCGCATCCTGAAGGTCCCAACAGCACGCGGAACTCTCCGACATCGCGGCCGGCGGCAGAGAAAGCATCTTCCACTTCGAGGTTTACGTCCTTGATCGCGTCAATCTCCTCGCCCTTCGGCGAATAGAAGATCCGGGAGACGTTATGGATGGCGATCTTTGCCTTCTTAGTTTCCACTGCTCACCGCCTTTTTCCGCGAAACCACGGGCACAGCGGCGTTAGCTCCTGCGCCTGCAGCCGCAATCTGCCGCCACGGGAAGAGAATCTTTTCCAGGAAAGTGAGCAAGGCCCTGAACAGGAAAGCGGCCACGCCAATGGAAATGATTCCGGCGTAGACCAGATCGGGCCGGTGAAATTCATAGGCAGACTGCACCATCGCTCCCACGCCGCGGCTGCGGTTCACGATCTCCGCCAGAATCACATAGGTCCAGCCAATGTCATACAAAATGCGGAACGAGGAAAAGATTCCCGGGAAGGACGCGCGGAACATGAGCCACAAGACCTGATACTTTTTTGCGCCCAGGGTGTAGGCCGTCTCTAGCAGCGAGGTGTCTACGCGGTTCACCTCTTCCACCACCACCGCCAGCAGGTAGAAGAACATGCCGAACCACAGGAATGCGACCTTCATGGTCTCGTAGATCCCGAAGATCCCGATAAAGGCCGGCAGGAACGCCGTAATGGGCATGGAGCGCATGGGCGCCGCGATAGGATTCACGAAGTCGTAAACCCAGCGGAAGCTGGCCATGAGCAGGCCAAGGGGAACGGCCACCACAACACACCAGAGAAACGCATGCGCAATGCGTAGCCAGCTCATGTACACGTTGCCCAGCAGCCCGCGCTCGGAAAACAACGGTTGAAACGCGCGCACTACTTCCATGGGCGTGGGAAAGACGTAACTGCTGATCCACTCCCAGTGCGTGATCAGAGCCCAGGCCGTAACCACGAAGACCCAGCTGACAATCGCAAGCGTGAGTTTCGTGGCTGGTGAGGTTTCCTTCCGGATTGTGAAGAGATCTGCCATTGTGAGGACCCGAGATAAAGGAAGATGGGAGGCGCTGCTCGCGCCTCCCAAATCAGTGTGGCTACTGGTTGGCGTACAGCTTGATGTCTGTACGGCGGTTCTTTTCCCGGCCTTCCGGCGTGGCGTTGTTCTCCAGCGGCTTGTCCGGGCCGTTGCCGGCGATGCGGAAGCGCGCCCCAGGGAAACCATACTTGTCCATCAGGTATTCGCGCACGGCATCGGCACGCTGCCGGGAAAGCTGCATGTTATAAGCACGCGCCCCGGTGGAATCCGTGTTGCCTTCAATGTCGACAACCGTATTTTCATACGCGCGCATCTGCCCGCCGATCTCGTCCACAATCGCCCGCGAATCCAGGCTCATGTGCGCCGAGTTCGGATCAAAGTAGATGGAGCGGTGCTGCGTGGCCAGCGGAGTGGCAGTTTTCGCAACTGGCTTGTACTCGATGGGGGCTTCGGTGGACGCGGTGGAGAATCCGGCATTGCTCAGTTGCTGCACGTACCGGCGATCAACGCTGTCTTCAGCATTGCTGATGTGCTTGATCATGCGCAGTTCGCGATACATGTCCTGTGCCATCCCGAAGATATTGGCGTAATCAGAGTTCGCGCCTTTGGTCCCGAGGAACGAAAGATTGTCGGCATAATCGGCCAGCTTCACGCCACCGAGCATTGTCTTGGCCAGGTCGGAAGGAATGTTGAAGTCTTTGATGGTGCCGATCAGGTTGTAAGCCCGGTCCGGCTGGTTCTTGATGAACTCCACGCCTTCCAGCCAGCCCTGCGAAAACTTAAGCAGGGTCTGCGGATGTTTGGCGGCGAAGCGGTCGCTCACCACCAGAATGTCGGCGATGAGGCGGTTGGCCACGCGGGTGTCGTAGATCTTCTTTGCTCCTGCGCGCTTGGTGACAGCGTCACTCATGTCCGGGTCCCAGGCCACGGCAGCGTCAACTTTTTCCTGCGCAAAGAGCACGGCGGGCTCAATGCCGTCTTTGGTATGCACCGCGTTCTTGAAGATCTCATTGCGCTGCTCGGTACTGAGACCGGAAGCTTTAAGCCCGTTCCACAGCAGGAAATGCGACGGCGTGTACGGCGCGAAGGCTACGGTCTTGCCGGCCAGGTCTTCAATGCTGTTGATGCCCTGCTTTCCGATGACGCCATCGGCGCCGCGCGACCAGTCAACCATCAGGAACGCATGCGAGCCGAAGCCTTTCTCCTGGAACTGGCCGTAGTCTTTGGCATAGACGTCGAGCGTGGTCAGCATCACGTCAACGTTATTGGTCGCCAGTGCCGATGCGCCTTCGGTCCAGTCATCAATGATCTTG
>JBAIYI010000007.1:0-4755 GCA_037915955.1 Terriglobales bacterium | reverse complement strand
TGTTTCTCCGTCGCTGCCGGCTTGGCCCCGCCGAGTTTGTTCTCATTCCCGGCGAGCAGGCGTCCGATGTTCTGGTGATGTTTGATTACAACGAGCAGAGAGATTGCCGCGGCCGGAAGCAGTGATTGCCAGTCGCGCACGCCGAACGCCCACGCTGCAACCGGAAACGCGAGACTGCCAAGGATCGAGCCCAGGGAAACGTAGCGAGTCACGGCTACGCAAACAATAAAGATGGCCAGAGAGACCAGAACTGCCTTGGGGAAAAGAACCAGGAAGACACCCAGTGCAGTTGCGACGCCCTTGCCGCCTTTGAACTTCAGCCAGACCGGGAGCATATGGCCCAGAACAGCCGCAAGCGCTGCCACCGACTCCAACTGCAGGAGCGGTGTGCAGAGCGCGTCGGTTGGGCAGAGGCCGTTTCGCGTCGCAAGCCAGCCGGCGAAGAGCACGGCCGCAACACCTTTCAGCGTATCGAGAATCAGGGTGGCGATGCCCAAGCCTTTGGCGCCGGACCGCGCCACATTAGTGGCGCCGATATTGCCGCTGCCGATCCGCCGGACGTCTTCACCGCGGATGAACTTCAACAGCAGAAACCCAAATGGGATGGATCCCAGCAGATAACCCACAACGGCGACAATGGCGTAAGAGTTCAACATGTATAAGGAGGTGCAGAACTATCCCAGCCGGAAAGCTTGCAGCTTTGTATATGTGGAGCCGCCGCGTCCGGGCTTGCTCAAGTACAGAAAAAACTCGCGCGCGCTCATTGTACCGAACGTTGGGTTACCTAACTGGGGCGGAGCCTCTGGCTCGAGCAGCGGAGTGAGAGCTTTTAGTTCGCCATTCCGTGAGCGTGCCAAGGTCAGATGAGGACTGTAGGCCCTGTCTTCGGGAGCAAAACCGATCGCCGCGAGCTCGTCATCCACGGCTTTGGCGAGCTGAGGCAGATCATGGTCCGCCTTTACGCCTGCCCAGAAGACCCGCGGCGATTTCGCGTTCGGAAAAAAGCCGGTACCCGCGAATCCTACTTCGAACTCGGGGGCTTTCACCCGCCCAAGCGCCGCTTTGATCGGCTCCAGCTTTTCATCTTTGACTTCGCCAATGAATTTGAGCGTAACGTGCAGTCCTTCCACGCGCGCCCACTTGGCATCCGGCGCATACTCGCGCATGCGATCGGCGTAGGCAGAGAGCTTGCTGCGCACCGCACCGGGAATATCGAGGGCAACAAAGAGGCGCATTACATCAGCCTCCTGCGCACCATGTCGAGCGCCTGCTGTGAGGCCCAGTGGCGAATGCGGTCGCGGTCGCCGGGATACTTGCGCTCCACGACTTCGGTTTTGTTCTCGTCGGCGACGGCCACAAACACAAGCCCGACCGGCTTCTGTTCCGTTCCTCCGGCCGGCCCGGCCACGCCGGTGATGCCCACGCCAATAGAGGCCTTGCAGCGTTCGCGGATTCCCTCCGCCAGCGATGCCGCAACCGGATTGCTCACCGCACCGTGCTCGGAGATCAGCAGCGGCGGAACACCCGCCAGCGCCGTCTTCAGCGAGTTGTCATAGACCACGGCGCCACCCAGGAAATAACGCGAGCTTCCCGGCACAGAAGTGATGCGCTCCGCCAGCAAACCTCCGGTGCATGATTCGGCCGTGGCCAGGGTGGCGCCGCGCATTTGCAGGTAATAGCCCACGATCTGCTCCAGCGTCTCGCCCTGGGCGGAAAAGACGGAATCCTCAAACTCGTCTTCCAGCTCTGCCGCCAGCAGGTCCACGCGCTTCTGCGCTACTTCCAGGCTTGCCGCGCGCGCGCGCAGGTGGAGCTGCACCTCGCCGGGGCTTCCGGCGAGAATAGTGGTCTCCACGTCTTTGTGCAGCATGTAGATGGCAGCCGCGCGCTTGTCCGCCGCCGATTCGCCAATCATGGCAATCTTGAGCACGCGCGTGGCGATGTTCAGCTCCGGAGCCAGCCTCTTCAGCCGGTCCACGCACTGGTCTTCAAACATCCCGGTCAGCTCGTGCGGAGGGCCGGGCAGAAGAATAATGATTTTCAAGCTGCCGTTGCGGTCCACTTTCAGGAACTGTCCGGGCGCGCTGCCGCGCTTGTTCGGCAGCACCTCTGCGCCTTCCACCACGTCCGCCTGCTGAAGGTTGTTGTCCGACATCTGCCAGCCGCGCGCTGCAAAACGGGCACGCAGCTCTTCCACGAGCTTGGGGTCGCGATGCAAAGGTCGCGCCAGCACTTCGGCAACGGACTCGCGGCTGAGGTCGTCCTGGGTTGGCCCGAGTCCGCCCATCAAGATCACCACGTCTGTCCGCGAAAGCGCGGTGCGTACGGCGCTCGCCAAGTCAGCGCGGCGATCACCAACAATGGTTTTGAAGCTCACCTCAATGCCGATGGCGTTGAGTTTCTCCGTAAGGTAGAGAGAGTTGGTGTCCTGGCGGAATGGAGTCAGCAGCTCAGAGCCAACGGCGATGATCTCAGCGTTCACTTGAGCATTCTAGACGAGTGACAGTGGTTGAATACCCCAGGTGAGATGGAAGACTGCATTGGTGGTTGCCAGCACCGCGCCACCGGTGCGCGTGAATGCCAGACCTACAAGCCCGTGCCCCGAGACGGCGAGAGACGCTTGCTTCTCCGGGGTGATGCGAACGATGCCGCGCCGCCCGGCGAGTGAAGCTGCAACGTAGCAGTTGCCGGCCGCGTCAAAGGCCAATCCCTGCGGACGGCCGAGTCCGCGGAAGAAGACCTCCACGGTGCCGTGCGAATCCACCGAATAGACGGCGTCATAGCTGGAAGTGGTGGGGCCGGAGACGTAGAGCTTTCCGTCCGGAGCGAACGCCAAATGATACGCCGCCACACTCGGCTCCAGCGTGGCATAGACGAAAATCTGCCGGTCAGGCGCGATGCGCCAGATGGTGCCGCTGCGGTCGCCCACGTACAGGCTGCCTTCGCGATCAAAGGCGATCCCCGTCGCCACGCCCATGCCCTCGGCGTAGGTGCTCATCTTGCCACTGGGCGTGACTTTGTAAACAGTGCCGTCATAGCGCGAGGAAACGTACAGGTCGCCTGCCGGATCAAACGCCATGCCGGTGGCGTTCATCAGGTCAGAGAGAAACGGCTTCACCGTGTAGTTGGTGTCAATCTTGTAGATGGAAACCGGGACCTTTTGCCCGCGTGAGCCGGAAAAAGTGATAAAGATGTTGCCGTCAAGATCGATTGCCGGATTGGCTACGGGATGGAGGTTCTCCGCCAGCGGCTGCGCCACTTTGATTTCGCGTCCGTTGCTCATATGGCCGTCTGCCTTCACGGTGAGGTCGCCGGAATGAGCGCCGTATGGAATACGGGCGATGAGGAACTCCTCAGAGCTGGCAACAATCGAGGCGGCCACGCCGCTTACGCTTACTTCCGGACGCGACAGCTTTGGCGGCTTCAGGGAACGACCCAGGATCTTTACTTCGCCTCCGGGCAGCGCCGCGGCAGGATCAATGGTTTCAATGTAAGGATTGCCATTCACGTTTTTGCGGCCCAGAAGTGCGTCAGAAATGCTCATGAAAGAAATCAGCGCGCGGAAAAATGCACCCACAACTGCAGCAGGACCAGCGCGTAAAGTCCTGCACCTACATCATCCATCATGATGCCGGTACCTTCCGGCAGTTTTTCCAGCCGGCGCAGGGGAAACGGCTTGACGATGTCAAAGCTACGAAAAAGTATAAAACCCGCAATCAGGTATTTCCAACCAAGCGGGCTGCCGATCAGCGCGATCATCTGCCCGGCCACTTCATCAATCACCACAAAACCCGGATCTTTGCGGCCGCTTTCGCGCGCCACAACCGTGGACGGCCGGATACCGATGAGCGTGACCGCCACGGAAATCAGGATCGCCGCTGGCAGGTCCCAACCCGGCGGAATTAGATGCGCCGCAAACCACCAGAGGAGCACCGTGACGCCGGAAGCCCAGGTGCCCGGTCCGGGATACATCTTGCCTATGTAGAAAAAGGTGGCGATCAGCCATGACACGTGCGATTTGGACGTTGCTGGCGGCTCGGGCATCGCATCCAGAATAAAGGAGCGGCACCGTAATGGGCGAACGCTTACTGATCGTTCGGATCTCGGCTCCCCTGCCTCGCCTGCTGCTCCGCCACGTTCTCCAGCGTCTCCGGATCGGTAATCGGAGTGGAGATCACGTAGCCGCCGCTGGCCCACTTGCCCAGGTCAATCAGACGGCAGCGATCGCTGCAGAACGGGAAGTGTTCGTCTTTGGGCAGCACCAGCGTGCGGCAGGTTGGGCAACGCAGGCTGGTGACTTTTTTCTTCGGCATAACCTGTTAGATGTTTTGCGCTGGTCCCACGATCCTTGCCACCAGATCGTATTCGTGCGCCTCAGTGATCTCGCAGCGGTAGAACTCGCCCGCCGTGAGCTCTTCATAATCGCCAAAATCATTGATGAACAGCTTGCCGTCGATCTCCGGCGCGTGCATCTCGGCGCGCCCTTCCCAGAGCAGTTCGGTTTCCGATGATGGTCCTTCCAGCAGTACGTCGAATTCGTGTCCGCGCAGCGCCTGCTTGCGGCGGCGGCTGATGCGCTGTTGCATTTGCATCAGCTCGCGGCGGCGGCGCTCGATCGTTCGCGCCGTGAGCTTGTCTTCCAGGCGATGCGCCGGTGTGCCTTCCTCGTCGGAGTAAGCGAACACTCCCATCCAATCGAACTCAGCGGCGCGCACGAACTGGCACAGCTCCTCGAAATCCTGTTCCGTTTCTCCA
>JBAIYI010000596.1:0-5549 GCA_037915955.1 Terriglobales bacterium | reverse complement strand
GCATATTGCAGATGTGACGTAAATCACAGGGTTTCGCCCAGTCTGATCCTGATAAGTCTTTTTATTACAACAGTTACCCGATCTGCTGGGCGAAGCTGATCTCCTTACGTCGGTGCCTGTACCCAGCTATCTCTCGCCGGGGTCGGGTCTTGAAATAAGACACCAGCGCCGACAAGTAGCTCGAAAAGGGCGTGTACTCCATCCCTAATTCGGCCTTGCTCAGGCCATTTTCGACGGCTGACATCCAGCGGCCGCTAAAGGGGGAGCAATCCGGCAGAAGCTTCTCCTCTGTAAGCTGTTGGCGAGGAGCTCGGGTGATGTTGAGCGAAACTCCGCAGACCTCGGCCAACAGACCGAGAAATTCCTGGAGAGAAAGCGTGTCATCCTGCCCAATGTTGTAGGCCTTCCCTTTTCCAAGGCCGGTCTTAGAGACCCGCAGGATGGCGTTGACAACGTCCTGCCCGTAGACGTGTCTTACAGGAAGACCAGGATCATCGGGTATGAGAATGGGGCCGCCATCCATCATGCGCAGAAAGTAACCGTAAATCCGGTCGTAATGGTCGCGCTCGCTGTTGACGATCGGCAGCCGCAAGCTGGTAAAGGGAAACTTCTGCTCACGCCAGGCACGCGCGAAGGCATCCTCGGCCTGACGCTTGTCATAACCGTACAGCCAGTTGCCGTGTTCGTATTCGTCTGCTTTAGAAGGCTCGGGCATCACTGGCCCCGGATAATCATCTTCTCTAAAAGGACGCTCGAGGCCGATCCGCACCAGATAAACCTGGCCAGTGCTCAGAAATATGTAGTGGCCCACATGGCCGTCGAAGATTTTGATCGCCGCTTCAGCTTCCGAACCGTTGTAGAGGGTTGTGTCGACCACCAGATCGAAATCACGGCCGTGTAAGGCTTCGCCGAGTTGTGCTGCATCCGTACGATCCGCATGCAGCCGTTCGATGGAGGGCGGCAGATCATCCGGCGTGACGCCCCGATTAAGAACGGTTACGGAGTCGCCGCGCGCGAGTAGCGCGCCGACGATGGAAGGACCGAGGTTGCGGGTACCACCGATGATCAAAGTTCGCATACGGTTTCCTAACGAGACACGGTGACATAAAAGGCGTTGTTTCCGGTCCGCAAATCCTTTCCATAAATGAATGTTGCTCCTACGCCCAGGACGCGCAACTTCGCCTGCCCGCCGGTGTCCCACAGCCATTTAGTGGATTCAGGGCCGGAAATGGAGTTGGCCAATTTAGCAGTATCGAGAAATGAGCCGAGCTTCGCTGTAATCAGGCCGTTGCTGTAAATCGTCTTGTCTGTCTCCCAATTGGAGAGGAAAAAGTCATGCACAAGGGGCGCGCTTCCCTTGCGTTCATGGCGTGTGCCGATGTGCGCCCGCAGCCAAAAATCGCTGTCGCGCTCCACACCAATCATATATAGCTCATCGAAAGGGCTGGAGCCGGCGGTTGTGCCGGAGCGAAGGCGCCAGTCGGTTTCGTAATCATTTCCGCGAGCGCGCGGGAACCAGTGGGTCCGGACTTGCGCCTGAAACTTGCCGAAGGATTCACCGGGATCCGACCACAAGCGGGCGACCTCTGAGGTTAGTCCGCCTGAGAGTGAGACCCGATGTACGGCAGAGCGCCAGAATTGATAATCAAGCCCGGCGGTCTGCTTGAGCTGGTAGCCGGATGCGAGCAGAGATGAGGACAGAATTGCGCCCGGCTGAACATTGCGAAAGTCGCGATGAGAGATTTCGGCGCCGAGCGTCCAGTGCCAGCGCCACCCGATGAGCCTGCTTATCTCAGCGCTGAACACCTGACGGCGCAGGTTGGTGGAAGCAAGCACTGGGGCAAAACCGGTAAAGCTCTGGCGCACGTCCCAGTTTTCGTTGAGTTCGCCGCCGGAAAACGTGTACCGCCATTGCGGATTACCACGGAGCGGCCCGGAGATCCACGCCATGTAACGGCGCTTGTCAGGGTCCCAGCGAAATAGAGATCGGATGTTGATGGCTGAATGGTGCAGGTTGTCGTATTCAGGCGTGATTTCCTGAAACGGCAGCCCGCGGACAGTCTGCAGCAGCGCTTCCAGTGTGCTGTTTCCAAATCCATTCCGCTCCTGCGCATGAAATACCGAGTCAAACGATCCGTCATCACGCGCTTCGAGTTCGATCTGGTACGAGGGGTAAATATCGAGAGCATTCAGTCGCGCGTGCGTTGCTCGCAGTTCATTAAGCTTGAGCATGCTCGCGGGCGCGTACGCAAAGGCGTGATCCAAAAGCGCGGGCCGGACGCGCAGGTTCGAGCTCTGCCGTACATTGGCGACCTTGGGTTTCTCGGCTTTATTCCAATAGAGCACTGCGGCATCGAGGTTGCCCTGGAGGAAGTACAGCGTGCCGGCAAAATCGTTGGCGTAGGTGTCTGCCGGATCCAGGCTCAGCGCGCGCCGAATCCAGCGCAATGATTCCTGCTGATTCTTCTGCTTCAATGCAATTCCCGCCAGCTCTGTGGGAAATCTTTTGTCGCGCGGATTCAGTTTTTCACCACGCAACATGGCGGCCCGGGCTTCCGGCCAGCGGCCTTCGCCTGCGAAGGCAAGGCCGAGAGCGTACTCCTGATCCGCGGAGCGCGTTTGCACTGGATCAAGCTGCTGAATGATCTCCTGCCAGCGTTGCTCTTTCAACAACTGATCAATCGATGTGATCTGCTGTGCGAATACCAGCGGCACGCAGACGATGGCGATCAGCAGTTGTGCGATTTGATGAAGGAAGATTTTGGCCTCGCGAGCAAAAGAAGTCTCAGAGATTGTAATCAACTGGGGAGAATCAGCGTTGGCTCTGCGGCTCTATTGGCACAGCCAGGAGAGTCCAGTACTTCACGGCCTTCCACTGCTGTTCGAAATCGTTGCGTTCGATTTTGAGCAGTTTGCGCTGTGCCGGATCATTGACGATCACGACTTTTTCGGCAGGGTCAACGCCGGTGACAACCACATAATGCAGAGAGGTTTCACCCGCGATCGGTTTCAGGGCTGCGATGAGCGGGCGACCCTTGGCGAGGTGCTGGGCAAGGTCGTCCCAGGCCCCATGAAATTCGAAGGCGTGAAAGCCGTGTTGCTCAAAATAACGTTTGAGGTCGGAGGCATAGATGCCGTGCGCTTCCGATGAGAAGAGGGCCCGTTGAATTACTTGCGGATCGCTCGCGGAATCCATCGGACGCGACTGCTGCGCGCTCCAGTACTGCATGACCATGGCGATCACGGCGGACCCGCAGCCGTCTTTTTGCTGCTTTACAAACGGAACATCGAGCCAGACGCCGCCCTGGCCTGCGGCAAAGACAACGCCGCAGAAGACCAGGAGTATTCCCAGTCTCTGCGGCGCAAGACGAAGCATGCAATGAACTAGCGAACGGCGACGATGATCAGGACGAGAACGACGATAGCAAGAATAATCAGAATCAGATCGTGCTCGGTCAGGTTTCCGGCAGCAAAATCGGCCTGGGCCTTGTCAGCCTTTGCGGCAAGCTGCGCCAGTTCGTCGTTGTTGAGCGTGGAAACAGCGGTCTTTACCTGCTGCGGATCCACCTTCGCTGATTTCATGGCTTTCTCAGCGACCGGGGTCGAGAGAAAGTTCTGGACCGTATCCAGATTGTGCTGGCGTACCTGGGATGCTGCCACGGCCTGGTGCTGCAGGTCCGCCGGAGAGACCACGTGGTTCTGCGCCATGAGGCCCACGGGAACGATGAACACTGTGAATAAAAGAAGGGCAACCAAACGCTTGACCGATTGCCGCGAATCAGAATGCATACTTTCGGCTCCTCCAAAAAATGATCCGGCCAGTGGGGAAGAGTATAAACGAAAGCAGCTCAAGTGCTTGTGTCGCGGAAGGTCTGGAACTTTGGAACTAGTCCTATCACCGAAACTCTCTGCAACCGCCGTGTTGTTCCAGGCTGGCGCGAGAGAGAGGGCTTGGGAAACCGACGAGCATGGCACCAGCACTCAGGATGAATCGCAAACACTGCGCGAAGATTTGCGGCTCTGGAGCGTAAACCGGATTACCGGTCCCTGCGTAGCTCTCCTTCTTTAAGTGCGGCGCCACGCCCGTGGTAAGCCTCAGCCGTGGACTGAGACTATTTCATGCCGTCGCCGGACTGGTTATTTGCCTGTGCGGCGGCGGGAGCAATTTCAAGCGAGTATTTTTTTCCAGAAAAACGCAGCGTGGTCAGCTGGCGGCTTCCGTTGGAGCCGTTCTTGAGTTCCGCGGCATCCTGGTCAGCTTTCGCGTCCAGTTGGACCAGTTTGGCCGGAACCGTGGCAACGGTCCTGCCATCTTTCACAATGTTGACCTGTACCTCTGGGCCGGTGCCGTCCCACTTTGCCACGTAGTCACCAGCCGGGATTTGTTTGCCGCTGACTTGCGCTGGACTTGAAAGCTGGAAATTTCCCTTGTGGGAATCTGCCGCAAATGCGCTGGCTGCGAGGAAGATGCTGACTGCGAGAATGGCCTTTGATATCGACGCTGACTTCATGGACTGCTCCTCTTTTTTACGCCCGGAACGCCGGGCTCGGCTGGAGGCGGCCGTGTGTTACGGAATGAATGCTTGCATTTTGCGAACCAATGCCTACAATCATCCACCTGGGGACACAAAGAACCGTACGCCGCAATGCGAACGTTTCTGCCGGGGATTGTGCCCGTCCGGGCCGCCAAACCGTGGGCGAGTACAATTCCCTGGTCCCCTTGATTTCATCAGCCATCGCAACTCTCTTTTGCGCGGCTGTCACCTCCTGATACGTTCGAACGCGTGTGGAGGTTTCATTGAACTTGCCTGTTTAGACGACACGCTCACATCCCTGTTAGCTTTTTACGCGATTTTGAGTGGTGTGAGCTGCACTGCCCATTTGCGCACACTGCGTGTTCGAAAACGAACGCTCGCTCCTCCCGTGAAGAAATGCAACGATCAACGCGAGAGTGTTCAGTGAACGTACGATTCAAAGCGATCTTGCGAAATTCCCGATTCATCTTGAGCTTCGCAATCATTGCAATCGGCGTACGTAATTGCACGTGGCACACCAAACGGCGGCGGTACTCGGTGTTGTTTTGTTTTGATTGATTACGACTGGACAAGAGTGTCTTTGCTGATTGTGCTATTCGCGGATGGAAGAAAGGACAGCAGACAAGGGCGTTATTTAGCAAAAGTACTGACTTACTCTCAGTCTTGTGGCCGAGCGAGGATCTTGACTATTCACGGATTCGTTTAGACTTTTGTTATGTGCGGACGTTACCGGCTCACGGCCAAAGAGCGTTACATTGCGGAACATTTCGGTGTGGATGAAGCCGAGGTCCACTGGAGCCCGCGCTACAATCTTGCGCCCACGCAGGAAGTGCCGGTCATCCGGCAGGACCGCAAAGAGCCGAAGCGACACTTCACATTGATGCGATGGGGATTGATTCCCTACTGGTCGAAGGATGCGTCGATCGCGAGCCGCACGATCAACGCGATGGCTGAAACGGTGGCGGAAAAACCAACCTTTCGCGATGCGGTGCGCAAGCATCGCTGCCTGATTCC
>JBAIYI010000704.1:0-3292 GCA_037915955.1 Terriglobales bacterium | reverse complement strand
CGGTGAGTCCGGAACGGCTGACCTCAACTTCAAAGATCGTTCCACGCACGGAGATCACAGCACTGGGCGTGCCGATCTGGAACCCCGGAGCGCCACCAAGCCGCTTCTGGATTTCGGCGCGAACACGCCCGAACATCACCTGGAGATAGCGCAGGGTTCCGCCTTCAGGCTGATTGAGCACCAGATTGGTGTTGGAGCGAACCAGAATGTCACTGCCATCAGAAAGATGCAGCAGCATGTGGCCATCTTCAGTCTTGATGACCGTTTCTGCCGGGAGCATCTCACTGCGGTTTGCAGCGTGGAACGCCTGGCCCGGCAGCTGGATGGAGACCTTGCCCTTCACGTCAGAGACGGTTGCGCCTGCAAAAGGCGCTTTTGTGGGCGCCACGTCTTTTTCCTGCGCAACGGCCAGAGTACAGACCGCCACCAAAAGTAAGAGCTGTACTGCGATTCGAGTTTTCATTGGGCTACCTCGCTTACTTCTCGGACACCCCGGGGCAGCGTGAACACAAATGAGGTTCCGGTTTTTTCGTTACTGCTTACTTCCACACGGCCGCCGTGCTGCTGGCAGATCCTGCGCACAAAGCTCAGGCCCAGCCCCCATCCGGGGATGGATTCGCTGCGCGATGGCCGGTAGAAACGTTCAAACAAATTCTTGAGTTCGGCAGCGGGAATGGCTGGACCCGCGTTGTTTACCTCGAACTCCATTTCCTGTTCGTCCTCGCTTGCGGTCACGCGCATGAGGACCTCAGTTCCCGCAGTGCCGTACTTGATGGCATTGCTTACAAGGTTCAACAGCGCACCGGCAATCAAGGTTTCGTCGCAGGTGATGGAATCGTCGTCGCTGTCAATTTCCGTGCGTACGGCCATTTTTGCAGCGGTGGCCAGCGGACGGACCACCTTTTCCACGTGCTCAGTCATGGCCCGCACGCTGGCGCGCGTCATCTTGAGCGGACGCGCCCCGGCATCCAGACGCAGAACTTCGAGATACGTATTGATCATCGCCACCAGCCGGTTGCTTTCGCGGAAGATCGTGGCCGGCGCTTCACTGCTGGTCGTCTGATTTGGATAGCGCATAAGCATCTCCGAAAATCCCTGGATCGCAATCAATGGCGTACGCAGCTCGTGCGTGACGAAACTGAGCGCCTCGCTGCGCGCCTGGTCGCGCTGGCGCCGCGCCGTAATGTCTTCGGCAATCAGCATCACCGCGCCATCCTGGGCAAAAGAGGTCCAGGGCAGCGGCACCGCATAGAGGTGCCACAACTCTTCGCCCACGGGTAATTCGGTTTCCACCCACGTACCACCGGTTTGCGCCACCACGGCAAGCTCCGGCCACGCGCTGCTCAGCTGCGTGATCTCCTGCAAGGTGTCCGGCGAAGCGCCCTGCTTGCCGCAGAACTTCTTCCACGGCGCGTTGCCGAAGCGCAGCTTGCCGTCCTCACCATAGACGGCCAGGCCTTCGCGCATGGTCTCCAGCAGGGTCTGCTGGAAGGCATAGAGCGAAGTGAGCTCCGCCTGCAGTTCGCTGAGCGCTCCCAGCTTCCAGTGCAGCCTGCTGGATTTGCCTCTCAACTTGATGGCCGACAAGCTGGCAGGCGAGATCACCTGCTGCAACTGCTGCAGACGGACGGTGACCTCGCGATCGATGATGAGCAGGTTTTCAAGTTGCGCGAGGGGCGCAGCCAGAACAATGGCGACAATCACCGGCCCATAGAGAAGGAGTACGTGGAACTTCTCGAAGAGAAGGAACGTGCCGACATAGCCTGCAAGTAGAAGTATTGAGAGCAGAATCAGCGAGCGCGCGCCGGGATAGCGCACCACTAGCCATAGAGAAAGCGAGCTTACTGCGATGACCAGCAGCAACTGCCAGCCCATGCTGGCGCGGGTAATGGTTGCGCCGGAGAGCAGCGTATCCAGCGCATTGGCGTTAATCTCCACGCCAGGCATCGGAAGCTGGTCGCTAACCGGCGTGAAGAGGCGGTCACTCATTTCGACCGAGCCAAAGCCAATCAGCACTGCCTTGCCGGTGAGTTCGGGTTTGGAACGGCCGTCGAGAAGGTCGGCGGCGGAGACCACGGCAAAAGGCCTGGGTTTTTCCCCCGGATTGAACTGCCGGCGGAAGTTGATGATCAGCGATCGCGACTCAAGCCGCTCCACTCCGCTACCTGAAGCCGCATGAGGCTCCATCTTCGCGAACTCAGGATTCACCAGCGCTGCTACTTTTAATGCCAGTGCTGGACGCAGCCCGTCGGCTGCAGGTTCTTCGAGAGGAATGCCGCGGCAGAGGCCGTCGTCATCCACAATTGCCTGCACATGGCCCGTTGCCTTCGCCGCGCGGGCAAAGCGCGGCAGAGGATCGATCCACATACGATTATCGAGCGATGAGGAAATCTTGGTCGCCAGTACCAGATTGTTCGCTGAACGGATGGCAACTTCCAGTGCTGCGTCATTGCCCTCGTCTTCCGGTTCGGGCAGCAACACGTCCAGTCCGATCGCGGCAGGCTTCTGCTGCGAAACTGCGCTGATGAGTTCAGCCAGACGTTCACGCTGCCACGGCCAGCGACCGTAACGGGCAAGGGAAGCATCGTCTACCAGCACCAGCGCAACATGCTGTGATTCGGCCTGCGCCGGGCGCATGAAGAAGAACATGTCACTCAGCTTCTTGTTCAGCGTGGCGACGGGGAAGCTCAGGCTCACCAGCAACACCAGTCCCAGCAGCACTGCGTTCAGGCGCAGCCAGCGCCACAGGCTGATGGGACCCACTTGCCGGTTTGTGCCGAGCCAGTTCATTTCTTTACCTGAAGATCAATGCCGAGCCGGCGCGCTTTCTGATAGAGCGTTTTGCGCTCAATGCCCAGAGCGCTCGCGGCGCGCGACTTGTTGCCGCCGTGCTCCTGCAAAACCCGCGCAATGTGCAGCCGCTCCATGTCTTCCAGGGATCCCGCGGATACAGCCGCCGCTGCCGCATCGCCATTGCTGGATCCGTTGTTGTAAACCGGCGGGCGTTCGCTCTCCACGTCCACCACACCAATCTCGCCGGAGGTGCAGAAGATGGCCAGGCGCTGCACCACGTTTTCCAGTTCGCGCACATTCCCGGGCCAGGATGCCTTGGTCAGCGCTTGCATGGCGGCGTCAGTGATCTTTACCGAGCGCTTGTTCTTCTCGTTGGCTCGTTTCAGGAAGTGCTGGACCAGCAGAGGAATGTCTTCGCGACGCTCTTCCAGGCTGGGCAGCTTGATCTCCACGACGCTGAGGCGGTAATAGAGGTCTTCGCGGAACTGGCCTGAAGCCA
>JBAIYI010000080.1:0-1714 GCA_037915955.1 Terriglobales bacterium | reverse complement strand
CTTGGTCCGCACATGGTGGAATTCCTGAAAGCTGAACCGCCCATGGCGGCTGGCGTCAGGGAAGAGCCGTGCCGGTGAGCGCCTCGCGCTTGGCAAAATAAATTTCCCACGCCGTACGGTAGGTGTTGGCATGCGCCTGTGCGCTCAATTCAATGGGCCTGGAGTAGCCGCCCCCGGAAGTAAGGACCATCGGAATTCCGGAGATTCGAATAGCGTTCATCACCGTGCGATCACGCTTGATCAGGCCTTCCGGCGTGAGCGAGAGCCGGCCGAGAGAGTCGGTTGCCAGAGCATCAACGCCCGACTGATAGAAAATGATTTCCGGCTGGAAATCGAAGATTCGCGGCAGGGCGCCTTCCAGCACTCGAAGATACTCATCATCTTCCACTTTGTCCGGCAGGGCTATGTCAAGCGTGCTCTGTTGCTTGCGGAACGGGAAGTTGCTCTGGCAGTGGATGGAAAGCGTGAACACATCCGGCTCGTCACGGAAAATTTCGGCTGTGCCGTCACCCTGATGGACGTCCAGATCAATGACTGCGGCGCGGCGAATTCGGCCGCTATGGCGGAGGAACTGGATTGCGACGGCAATGTCATTGAACACGCAGAAGCCTGCACCTTCGGCACGAAAGGCATGGTGCGTTCCGCCGCCGAGAGTTCCTCCCCAGCCGTATGCCATGGCATCTTTGGCAGCGCTGAGAGTCCCGCCCACGGAAGCCAGTGACCTCTTCACCAGGACCTCCGACCAGGGGAGCCCAATACGACGCAATGTGGCTGCGGGTAGCTGCCCGGAGATGAAGCCGTGAACGTAGTCAGGATCATGGGCCAGGCAGACCGTGTCCGGTTCTGCCAGTGGAGCGCGCTCGAAATGAAAGCCCCCGTCCTCGATCATTAACTGGCGCAGAAGGCCATATTTACGAACCGGGAACTTGTGGCCCTCCGGCAACGTAATAAGGTACTGATCGGTGAAAAAGAGCCGGCCAATAATCATTGCTTGTGACATAACCAAAACCGGGGCGGCAGGTCTATATAGATGTTTCAATGTTAGCCCGGAATCGGTGTTCGAAAACGGACACCGGGTTTCAGGAATGGACAAGCACTTTCGATACGGTGTTGGGCATCGTTCGTAAGTGTTTGAATTTGCAGCGACTTAAAGATGTTCGGGTTTTGGCACAACGAGTGCAATTGCCAAAGGCGCAATGGATATTATTCGCGACGAATCCGTAAAGAGAAAAAAGCGGCGCAACCGGATCCTGATCGGCGCGGCCGGCGTTGTTGCCGTTCTGGCGATCACCTTTATTGTCTCCGGCCTGAAGCCAGCGGCCCCGCCGGTGGAGTATTCCACCATCTGGCCTGACACCGTGAAACGGGGCTCCATGATGCGTCAGGTGAGAGGGTTAGGGTCTCTGGTGCCGATCCCCGAAGACGTTCGCGTGATCCCTGCTGAAACCGACGTCCGCGTGGAACGTATTCTTATCTTACCGGGCACGGCGGTGAAGCCTGACTCGGTCATTATGGAACTTTCGAATCCACAGGTAGCGCAGGAAGCACTGGCGTCCGACCTGGACATGAAATCGGCGGAAGCGGAGTTCCACAATACCAAGGCCAAGGTGGATAGTGATCTGCTGAACCTTCGTGCGGGAGCGGCCACTGTAGAAGCGGACTATGAAAATGCCAAGCGCGACTACGAAGCCAATATCGAACTCAACAAGATTGG
>JBAIYI010000020.1:0-6517 GCA_037915955.1 Terriglobales bacterium | reverse complement strand
AGGGAGCCGCCTGACCCGGGCGCACTTGCGGCTTCCCGCTTGCGCCAGCTCGAGATAGATCAACGTGACCTGACTCACCGCGTTTCCTACTGGTGAGCGTCAACCTGTTATTGGAGAAAGTCTCTATACATCTCTGAGTTTTGAAAGGAGCCGGTCATGATCCGCACTGAACACAATGTACACACGTCAGCCACACCAGTGCGCATCGGCTTTGAGGACGTGGTCCTTTACGGAGACCTACTGGTTCCCAAAGACGCTCTGGGCCTGGTCATCTTTGTTCATGGAAGCGGGAGCAGCCGCTTCAGCCCGCGGAACAGACACGTGGCAGGCGAACTGAACAAGGCAGGGCTCGCGACCTTGCTGCTGGACCTGCTTACCGAAGAAGAACACAAAATTGACAGCGAGACCATGGAGTTCCGGTTCGATATCCCGATGCTCAGCTCGCGGACCATCAAGGTTGCGCAGTGGGCACTGCAGCAGCCGGAACTCTCGCGCCTGCCAGTTGGACTGTTTGGCGCCAGCACAGGAGCGGCCGCTGCGCTGATTGCGGCTGCCGACGTGAAGACCGGCGTCGGTGCCGTGGTCTCACGAGGAGGCCGCCCGGACCTGGCTGAAGATGCACTCGAGAAGGTGTTATGTCCCACGCTGCTGATTGTCGGCGGAGAGGATGACACCGTGTTGCAGCTCAACCATGAAGCGCTTGAGCGCATGCATTGTCGAAAGAAGTTATGTGTTGTTCCGGGGGCTACTCATTTGTTTGAGGAGCCGGGTGCGCTGGAGCAAGTGGCCACGCTGGCTGCCGAGTGGTTCGTGGAGCACCTCAGGCCCACCAGGGCAAAAACAGAGGGCGCCTGGAGATGGCGGATGTAGTGTGTTGCACAGCAGCCAGGTAGTGCGCTGTGAAGGATCGACTATCTGGCGAACGCAGGCGATCCGTAGAAATGAAGGGGCTGCGAATCCGGCGATGTTCTAGCAACCGGCTCCCCTGAAGAAGTCTGGTTGCGTGGATGCATGCGCCCTCGCAGCCCTTGATGTGATCACCGCTTTTGCGGTCCCAAGCCTCGGCAACTTTCAAAAAAGCTGTCGATTTTTTCGGGTTTGGGAGCCTCTGAGTTGCCTCATTGGCCGGTCACTCAGTCTACTTCGGACTGGCGACCTGTTTGAGTTGCCTGCCCTTTCGACCGTCGACAATCTCACTCTAAAAATCTCCAGCAAATCGCGATGTGCGCTGAGTCACCTATGTGGGTGATCCAGGATTCTTCGTAGTGGCACAATCGGGGCCATTCAGAAAACGCGTCACCTCCCAGTGTAACGTTGATCACCGCTCTACCCCTGGCACTCTCATTAAGCTCGGGATGGAGGTGCGTCATGAAAAAGCAGACGCTCGCCGGCATCTTCGCCGGCGCCTACAGCGCCGGGTTGCTGAGCATGTATTTACTCGATCCACAGCGCGGCAAGCGGAGGCGGGCCGAGTTACGGGACAAATGGGTCCATACGAAATCTGAAGCGGGAAAATTCTCTGCACGTTTTGGCCGCGACCTTGTCAATCGGACCGAAGGAGCAATGGCGGAAGCGGAACAGCTCCTTCACCGTGAGTCGCCGACCGATTATGTGCTGGAGCAGAGAGTGCACACGGCGTTAGGCCGCATCTTGTCGCACCCGGGCGCGGTGGAAGTGAGCGCAAAAGACGGTTCGGTTTTCCTTAGCGGTTGGATCCTTGCTGACGAGGCTGAAGAAGTTGACAAGGCGGTAGCTTCCATCGAAGGCGTGAAGGATTTCACCAGCTACCTGAATACCGCGGACAATCCGAAGCACATCCCTGCGTTGCAGGGTGGAGAGCGTCGCAGGCATATTCCGGAATTATTTCAGGAGAGATGGTCACCGTCGTTCAGGGTGCTCGCGGGGTGTACCGGGCTTGGACTTGCGGCTTTCGGTAAGGCACGTTCGGGATCGTTTAAAAATCCGTTTGCAGGAGCCGGCTTGCTGCTGCTGACGCGTTCCCTGCTGAACCGGCCGTTTGCCGCGGTTGCCGGCGCCGGACCGTCAGCGGGAATACGCGTCCAGAAAACCCTGTTTGTGAAAGCCACTCCGGCTGAGCTCTACCAATTCTGGAACAATCCCGAAAATTATCCCAAGGCTCTACCCCACGTGAAAGAAGTCACGCGGCTGGAAGACAGCTTGTATCAATGGCAGCTTTCCGGAACCGCAGGATTGACAGTGAAGTGGACCGGAAAGATGGTGCGCTCAATTCCAGACAAGCTGATTGAATGGAAAAGTTCTCCAGGCGCAATCGTGGAAAATCACGGGATCATTCACTTCGACGCGGTGAATGGCGAGCAGACGAGAATTCAGATTCAGATGAGCTATCGACCTCCGGCTGGCCTGGTGGGCCACGCCTTTGCTGCGCTTCTGGGCATTGATCCAAAGACGATCCTGGATCAGGATTTCGTTCGCCTGAAGGCTTTGTTCAACCAGGGCATAACCGTGGTGCACGGCCACAGCGTAATGAAGAGCGACGTAGCGTCAGCGGCGTCCTGAGAACTCCCTGGTCAGTGGTCACAGGCAAAGAAACTGCCGGGTGTCTCCGCTCTCTCGCCCGCTGGGAAGCAGGGGTTGAGGGGTTTCATTCGGAGACCCCCGGCCCGTCTTCTTTATAAGCCGTATAAATAGCCGGTTCAGTGACGGTCCGCACCGTGGCTGGTGACAAGAGCTCTGTTCAACCTAACGGGCGATCGTCTGGCGTGCCCTGGTGATCCATGTCACATACGTGTGGAATGAACAGACGAAAACTTCCATCAGGGTCTTCAGGCGATGCCCTGGGGACAGGAAGAAGGCTGAACAATGAAGTATTCAGAGTTAAGGCAGAATCCAGCCACCAAGGAATGGGTCGTGATTGCCCCGGAAGGTCCGGTGGTGGCGCCTGTATTGATGGAACCTGTTGGAGCTCACGATCCCGAATGTCCCTTTTGTCCGGGCAATGAACACTTCACGCCACCAGACCTGCTGCGTGTTCCACAACAAGGCGGCGCCTGGCAAATCCGTGTGGTACCCGACAAATTTGCGGTGCTTCAGCCGGAGATTCCTCCAGTAAGGAGGGATGGGTTCTTCCGCGCACTGGGCGGATTTGGGCACCACGAAATTGTGATCGAGCATCCGGACCACAGCGTGGATCTGGGCGATATGCCGCCCGCACACCTGGTCAAGGTGCTGAAGGTCTATCGCGCGCGGCAGCGCGAGCTGGCACTCGACAAGCGAGTCAAGTTTGTGACGATCTTCCGGCAGCACGGCACCCTGGCCGGAGCACACTTCAGCCATCCGCACTCGCAAATTCTGGCAGCGCCGGTGGTTCCCGAGTACATGCACCGGAAGCAGGAAATAGCCAAGTCCTATGCCGGCGCAACTCAACACAATCTTTACTCTGAGATATGGGAGGCCGAGAAGTCCGGGAAGCGGCTGATTGAAGGTGACGAGTGGATGACCGCATTCGTTCCGTTTGCGGCGGCTGTGCCCTACGAGATGTGGATCATGCCCAGCGAACCGCACCCAACTTTTTCGGCCGCAAGCGACCGCGACCTGGAAGCCCTTGCGGGAACGCTGCAGCGGTGCCTCACCCGGTTGCGCAACTGCTGCGGCGATGTTGCATACAGCTACATCATCTATTCGGCTTCGCTGGGGGAGGAAGGACCTTACTACCACTGGTATGTTCAGATCATGCCGAGACTTACAAGGCCTTCGGGCGCGGAGTTGGGACCGCACATTTGTGTGAATCCGATGCTGCCGGAAGAATGTGCGCGGCAACTGCGCGAGGTATCCGCCACGAAGCTGAACCAGAACGTGCTCGTCGCACACTGAAGCGAAAGCGGAGTTGAAGATTTGGGGAGCCTGAAACTGTGGCTCCCCCGTTTCATCTCGCAATCAACTTGCTTCTTCTTCTTCGATCAGCAGAGAACCCAGTGGATATTCCTGAACCTCAGTGGTTACGATCTCGACGATCTCCATCTCGGGTTCAGGTACGGGCTCGCGAAGCGGCGGCTTTTCGGCGGCGATCTTTCTCGACTTCAGGCTCGTCTTCAGGGCCGTGCGCTTTTTGGCCCTTCGAATGGCCAGCTTCTTTGCAGCCAGAGACGGCTTCTTCGCTGCTTTTCTTTTGCTGGTTTTCGTTTTGCGAACCGGTTTTACGGGTCGGACTTTCTTTACTGGCATATTCACTCTCCAATGACGCAGACGTCGAATCCGGTATTTCGTTCGTTCAAGAGCAACGCACTATCTCAAAGCAGTTATTTACCCGCAGAGCGACGGCGTCTGTGACTCAGGTCACCGCCACTGCGTCTGGCCGGCAACACCCTAAAGGCGTGCCAGCAGCTGCACGCGACGCGGATAACCCGTGGGCGACTGGACGTATCCAATTTTGTTTTGCAAAGCTACGGCGGCTGAAATGACGGCTAAATACGGCGGCAGTTCTGCTCAGTGTGGTGCGAAAGAGGTCGAATGATGTCTCGTGGTTGGTTCCTGGTGGTACTAACGGGTCTGTGCGGCGGGGATGCATCCGCGCAGAGCCGGCAACAGGGATCAGCACATGGACAGCTCACCGTGACTGCCACAGTTGTGAGTTCGTCCACGGTGGTGATAGGCGATGATGGACAAGTGAAGGTAGTAGTTGCCAACGCGCCGGAGGCGGAGGTCACGGCATTGACGCCGGCGATCACAGGAAATCGGCAGCCGGTGCTGGAAAATGCGACCAGCAGGCAATCGAGAAAACACTTCCTTCACCCCAGAAACGAGGACGCGGCGAACGAATCGGGCCGATGAGCGGCTTGTGAGGAGAAATCGGACCCGAGCCCCGTGCAAAACTTTGCAGACTTCACATAAATCGGTTTCACGTTACCTATGTCATCTACCGCATTATCGAAAGCCGTACTACCTTGATTGCATTCAGTTCATGCACTCTTCCAGGTGCGTAGGAAGTAAGAGGTAGTAGAAAGTGACCGAGATCGCCATCCAGCAAGCCAATTCCGCCTACAACAAACAGGTTTCTGACCAGGTGCAGCGCATCACCGGTGAACTGGCGCGTCTGGAGACGCTGCTGAACGCGGGAATGGTGGACCGCCGGGTGCTGCAGGATTTTCGACAAGCGGTGGACCGCGTGCGCACGACCGGCTGGCAGGTACAGCGCTGGCTGGAAGGGGATGAAGATGCCCTGGCTGTGATGCTCACGCAAGAGCGCATCCGCACTGCAACGCGTATGGCCAAACAACTGGCAGCCGAGCCGGCGCTAGCCGAAGAGCATAGCGTCGAGTTGCTGGAGTTGCGCAACGCGATCCAGAAGCTGCAACTGGTGTTGCCGCCGTCGAACTAGCTTACCTTCCCGGGCTGACGCCCTGGGGCTCGCACTCTCCCGCGCTTCTGGCTGCTTACTCAGCCGAGGCTTGCGGTTTGACCCGCGCTTACGTCAAATCACGGCACGGCGCAATGTAACACGCGTATACGTTCCGTCATCGACTGACACTCATCATTTCGGCACCAAGTCTTTATGTGACTGCAGTCACCTCGCTTGATCCGTGCAAAGGCTACCTTCAGGGCAGGCGGCTACGGCGCTCCTTGTTTTGCAGCTGGCGCTACAGGAGAAAGCGTGGGCGAAGCTTTCCTATACAACACGCGCGAAATCGCCATTCAGGCAATCTTCTTTGGATTGATGTTGGCGGCTACTGAAGTCGGATTCCGGCTGGGCCGCAGGGCGGAGACCAGAACATCCGAAAAGACAAAGCCGCAGATATCGGCAGTGGAAGGATCGATTCTCGCCGTGCTTGGACTGCTGCTCGCCTTCACCATGTCCATGTCCGTGAGCCGCTATGAACAGCGCAAGCAGCTGGTGCTGGAGGAAGCCAACGCGCTGGGAACCTCCTGCCTGCGCACGCAGCTTGTTCCCGATCCGCAGGGCAAGGAAATTCTTGGATTGCTCCGACAATACATAAAGGTCCGGGTAGATTATGGAGCGGCGGGCAATGATCTGCCGCGAATGATGGAGCTGCGGCGAAAGGGAGCGCAGCTGCAGAATCAATTCTGGAGCAGGGCCGTGGAATACGCGAAGCAAGACCCGAACCCGGTAAAAGCCGGCCTGCTGCTTCAGGCTTTGAACCAGGCGATTGACCTGGAGGCGGCACGCTGGATGGCATTCCATGATCATGTGCCGGAAAGCGTGATTTACGTTATTGCCATAGTCGGGTTGCTGGCGGCCCTGCTGGTGGGATTCGCATTCGGCGTGAACGGCCACAGGCAAATTCTTTCGATGTGCGCGCTCTCTCTGGCAATCACGATCGTCCTGGCGGTTATCGTAGATCTCGATCGGCCACGATCGGGATTTATCCGGGTGACACAACAGCCGATGGTTGAGTTGCTGGAGCAGCAATAACAAAGCACTCAGCATTCAGCAGTCAGCATTCAGCCCCTTGGCATTTTCGGAAACCTCCGTAAAAAGCTGCGAAGCAGAGATGACGAAGATGTTCTGGTGTCAGAATTG
>JBAIYI010000611.1:0-3181 GCA_037915955.1 Terriglobales bacterium | reverse complement strand
CACTCCATAAATTCCAATGCTCGAGAGCACCAGCGCGAGCCCGGCAAAAATTGCCAGGAGCAGACTGGTGAATCTCTGCCCAGACACCGAGTAGCCCACGCGATCGGCCATCGCCTGCATGTCATATAACGGCTGCCCGGGAACGGCCTCCGCAACTGTGTGGCGCACCGCCTTCGTCAGCGAACTCCACTCCACTCGGCTGTGCACCGCAACGTAGGTATAAAAGCGCGGCCCGGCCTGCAGATAGCAAACGTAGAGCTCGGGATTGGTAACGCTCGCAAGCTCCTGGAACTTGATATTCCCAACTATGCCGATTACCTGGTACTTTACGTCCGATCCACTAATGTGAATGTACTTGCCCAGAGGGTCCTGACCGCCAAAGTATCGCAGAACCAGAGCATCGTTCAGCACAGCCACTGCCTGCGATTCGCGATTGTCGTGCTCATTGAACTCACGGCCGTTCAGCATCTTCATTCCCATCGTGCGCATGTAGTCGGGGCTCACGATCCGATAGTCAGTATGCAGCGTCTGCCCCGGTGGCGGCGTCTGTCCATCAATTTCAAATGAAGTCCCCGAACGCGAGCCGGCGAATGGCAGATCATTGGTAGCTCCCACTGATTCCACTCCAGGGATGGCGGCCAGCTTCTCCAGCATGTCGCGATAAAGTTCAGTGCGCCGGCTCTGGTCTTCATATTTTGAAGGCGGAACGGAAATCCGGAAGCTGAGGATGTTCTCAGTCCGGAATCCGGGGTCGACATGTTCAAGCCGCCACAATGTCCTGAGCAGCAAGCCGGCGCTGACCAGCAAAACCAGTGAGAGCGCGAGCTCCGAGCTCACGAGAAAGCTACGCAGTTGCAGGCGATCAGAAACATTACTTGACGTAGTTCCGCCTTCCTTCAATGACAAACTCATGTTGCGCCGAACGGCATGGAAAGCCGGAGCGAGCCCAAAGAGAAGTGCAGTGAGCAGCCCGCAGACCGCGGTAAATGCGAGCACTTTCACGCTCAAGTGAAACCCAGTGAGCCTTGGTACAGCGCCGTCACTGGCCACGATCAGCGCGCGACCGGCGAGCACCGCCAGAAGCAATCCCATCCCCGTTCCAGCCACACTCAGCAGCAAGCTCTCCGTCAGGAACTGGCGAATAAGTCGTCCACGGCTGCCACCGAGCGCGATGCGCACTGCGATCTCCTTCTGCCGGGAGAGCGCCCTTGCCAGCAGCAGGCCGGCAACATTGGCCGAAGCAATAACCAGCAACGCCACAACCGCGCCCCACAGAACCAAAAGACGCACACGGAATCTTCCGACAATATTCTCCTGCAGGCCCACCAGGCGAACCCCCATTCCTCGGTTCGTCTCCGGGTATTCGAGGGCTATCCGCTCAGCAACCGTGTTCATCTCAGTTTGCGCTTCACGTAAAGTTACGGCCGGTTTCAGCCTGCCGACCGCCTGTAAACCATGCGACCGCCTGCCAAGCTTTTGGAGATCATAGGCACGCAGGCACCAGAACTGCGTCCCTGCTCCAGGAAACGCAAATTCAGCAGGCATAACGCCGATCACCGTATAAGGTTCGTCGTCCAGCGTGATGGCTCTGCCGACGATGTTTGCATCTTGATTGAATAGCCTGCGCCATGCCCGATTGCTGAGTACCGCCAGATGATCTCTGCCGGGCACGCTGTCGGCGGCGAGGAACGTCCGTCCCAACAGCGGTGCAGCTTCAAAGACATTGAAGAAATCAGGCGTAACGAAAAGCCCAAACACTCGCTGCGGGTCGCCCTCTCCCGTGAGCGCCATACTTTCATATTCGAAGGTCGCAAGATGGTCGAAGCTGCGCGACTGGGCCTGCCAGTCGAGCAGGTCGTAAACCGAAACGGGTCCCTGCATTGCCTGGCGCGATGCGTTGGTGTCGTAGAGCTGGACCAGCCGGTCAGGATGCTTGTACGGCAAGGGCTGTAACAGCACCGAATCCAGCACGCTGAACATTACGGTGTTGGCGCCCATACCGAGCGCAAGCGTCAGGATTGCAGCAAGACAAAAACCGGGAGAGCGCCGTAGCGTGCGCACGCCATAACGTACGTCTTGCAGGAAGGAGTGCATGGGCGAGATTTTAGCCCAGATTGGCTCCGGAAATATCGCTCTTCAGCGAATCTCGCCCGATGTAAGGAATCGATTTTGTGCTCTAGCCTTCAGCTGGCTTTTCTGCAGGCGCTGCCGCGGCGGCAGCCTCAGCGGGTTTTTCACCGCTTATAAACTGGATCTTGCCGGCATCAATTTCCTGCTGAGCGATCTTGCAGACCTTCCGCGAACTCGTGTTCACCAGGGCGGGAGCTCCGCCGGAAAGTTGACGGGCGCGCCGGGCGGCCACCAGGACGTAACGATAGTTGCTGTCGAAACCTTCTTTCAGCTTCATGCGATCACCTCTTTGTAGCCAGGCTGGGCGGGACCTCGAAGGATGCCAGAATATCCCGAATCTTCCCTTCCATTCTCGGCTTCAGGCATTTCTGTGAGACTTCTAGGTAATGTTTGTCTTCCCGTGATAGGGCTTTCCCTGACCGCGTCGCCCGCTGGCCCTGCACAATCCCCACCATTTCATCCAGGGATTCCTCCAGACGGTCGTTCACAAGAATATAGTCGTAATTGGGATAGTTCTCAATCTCGCGGCGCGCCGCTTCCAGCCGGCGGTCAATTTCCTGCGACTGGACGTTCTCGCTCATGCTGCGCTTGCGCAGGCGCGACTCGAGTTCATTGCGGCTGGGCGGCAGCACAAAGATGCTCACCGCTTCGGGCATCTTGTCTTTGACCTGCTTCGCCCCTTGCACGTCGATATCGAGCAGTACGTCATTCCCGCGCTGCGCGGCCTCCGGCAGAACGCGCTTCGATGTCCCATAATAATTGCCGAAGACTTCCGCGTGCTCCAGGAATTCCTCGCGCATGATCATGCCTTCAAACTGCTCGCGGGTGATGAAGTGATATTCCTGGCCGTCTTGTTCGCTGCCGCGCGGCGGACGCGTGGTGTAGGAAACCGAAAATTCCAGGTTGGCAACGAACTTGCGCACTTCATTGACCAGGGTCGATTTGCCTGATCCCGAGGGCGCCGAGATGATGAAGAGGAGTCCGCTCATTCCAGGTTCTGCACCTGTTCGCGGCATTTCTCAATCTCTGACTTCATGCGCAAACCAAGCTC
>JBAIYI010000396.1:0-2220 GCA_037915955.1 Terriglobales bacterium | reverse complement strand
AAAGTGAACCCGGTCATCCCCGAGGTAGCGAATCAAGTCTGCTTCAAAGCGATTGCCAATGACCTCGCCGTGACAATGGCTGCTGAAGCCGGTCAACTGCAACTGAATGTTATGGAGCCGATCATTGCGTACTGCATCCTCGAGTCCCAGACGATGTTCATAAACGCAGCAAGTACATTGCGTCGTTACTGCGTTGACGGCATCACCGCGAACGTGGACATGTGCCGGCATTACGTCGAGCACAGCATTGGTGTTGTGACCGCCCTCAATCCGCTCCTCGGATACGACACGGCTACCGAACTGGCAGCAGAAGCGCTGAAGACGGGCAAGGGGATCGTTGAACTGGTTCGCGAGAAGAAGCTCCTGACCGAAGAACAGATCCGAACAGTTCTCGATCCCAGCGCCATGGTGGGTGCGGCAGTTGGAAAGTAAGCAAAGAGGGGCACAAAGAGATGATCTGGATTGAGCTGCTCGTAATACTCGTGTGCATATACATAGGCGCGCGCCTTGGCGGAATCGCTCTAGGAACCGTTGCGGGAATTGGGTTAGTCCTGATGGTCTTTGCCTTCGGGCTTCCTCCAGGGATGCCACCTCGCACTGTGCTCGGCATGATCCTGACCGTGATCGCTGCTGCCTCCACGATGCAGGCTGCAGGAGGGCTGGACTACCTGGTCGTGCTGGCGGAAAGGGCCCTTCGTATCTGGCCTGCGGGAATAACGATTGTGGCGCCGATTGTGGCCTATCTGTTCACGCTGGCCGCCGGGACAGGACATATTGTGTACGCCCTCCTGCCTGTGATTGCGGAGGTTTCGCGGAAAGCGGGTGTCCGCCCTGAGCGCCCGCTTTCGATTGCCACTATCGCTTCGCAACAGGCAATTACAGCTTCGCCGATTTCAGCAGCAACGGTCGCAATGCTGGGCCTGCTGAAGGGCGTGCAGCTACAACAGATCTTGCTGATTTGTATCCCATCCACTCTGCTCGGGAGCATTTTGGGCGCACTGGCAGTCATGTGGTGGGGACCGGAATTGAAAGATGATCCAATCTATAAGGATCGACTTGCCAGAGGAATGTTTGAGGACAGTACTTCAAGCGTGACCCTCGAGGGCAAGGCATTGACACGAGCCCGGGGCTCGGTAATTGTCTTCATCGCAGCCGCAATCCTGGTTGTTGTTCTCGGATTGTTCCCTTCACTCCGTCCGTCCTACACAATTGCGGCAAGCGGCTCGGAAACTATTGAACAGCTGCAACTGGCGCCGGCGATCATGATGATCATGCTGGCGGCCGCGGGTATCAACATGCTGTTCTTCGGCGCTGCTCCGGCGGCGGCCGTCAAAGGTTCACTGATGACCGCTGGAGTTGTGGCGCTCATCTCGATCGCGGGACTGGGCTGGCTTGGTTCGTCCTTCTTCGAGGGCAACAAGACCGCGATCGTAAGCGCAATCTCCGGAGTGGTGCAGACGCACCCCTGGGTGTTTGCTGTCGGGCTGTTTGTCCTTTCTATCCTCCTGGCTAGCCAGGCGTCCACGGTCGTCACGCTTATGCCAGCGGGAATCGCTCTCGGCTTAGGCGCTCCATCACTGATTGCGATGTTTCCGGCCGTGAATGGTTACTTTTTCCTTCCAACGTACGCAACGCTGCTGGCCGCCATTTCGTTTGACCAGACTGGCACAACGCGGATTGGAAAGTACGTACTGAATCACAGCTTCATGTTGCCGGGGCTCGTGGCTACGGTCTCTTCGGTAGCGATTGGTTTCGTGATATCGAAGCTGGTTTTCTAGATTACTCGCGCTCGGCGAAAGCCCATCGTTGTGAGGCGCAATTATGGCTATCTTTCGAACTCTCATTGTTTCGGTTTCGCTTACACTGGAATTGTTGATTTCGGTCTGCGCAGTCGCGCAGCAACCCTCCAATTCCCAAGTTGAGGCGCTTCAAAAACAGCTGGACGCGCTTCGAACACAGATGAATGAAATACAGACTCAGATCAATACAATGACAGGGGCTAGCGCAGCGGTTCCGCAGGGAGCGCCTGCGAGTCAAACGGTCAGTGCAATCGTGTCCCAAGAACAGCAGGACGTAGAACAAGCACTCAAGCCTAAGCCGGGCGAGATCAATTACAAAGCAACCGCTGAATATGAGGTCACGTCCCAGGACCCGATTGCCGATCCCCGGATGGACAACGCGCCACTCGATCCGCGGTTTCCTGGCTATTTCCGATTATTT
>JBAIYI010000516.1:0-5687 GCA_037915955.1 Terriglobales bacterium | reverse complement strand
CGATCGCCAGCCTGCGCAGCGCCCGCGCCCTCAGCCTCGATGCTCTCCGCAAGCTCCCGCTCTCCAAGCTTGAATCCCTGATCCGCTCCTCCGGCTACTACCGCCAGAAGGCGATCAAGCTCAAGACCTTCATCCACTACCTCGACAAGAACTATTCCGGCTCACTTGATCGCATGTTCGCCCAGCCGACTGACAAGCTGCGCGCAGAGCTGCTCTCACTCCACGGCGTTGGCCCTGAGACCGCCGACTCCATCCTGCTCTACGGCGGCGGACATCCTGTGTTCGTGGTGGATGCATACACCCGCCGTATTCTGGAGCGCCACGCAATCATCTCCCCAAAAACGCCCTATGAGGACATTCGCCGTCTGATCGAAGAAGCCGTCCAGAGCACCGAGCCTGAGCACCTGCTCAAGGCTGAAAGAGGCGCAGACCCGCGTCATCCGCAGTCGCGCATGAGCCGAGCAGCGCGTACAGAGCTTGCGCAGCATTACAACGAGCTGCATGCGTTGATCGTCCGTGCCGGAAACCAGTACTGCCGGAGTGCTCCCAAATGTGAAGGTTGTCCGCTGCGCGATTATTTACCCGCGCAACCAGAAGCAACAGCCCTCTAACCGGGAGAATCGTATTTGATCAAGACTAACCAACGGGGGGTTTTGACCCATGCTCTTGATCATCGCGCTTGTGCTGTTCGTTCTGTGGATTCTCGGCTTCGTGGCCTTCCACGTGAGCAGCGCACTGATTCACCTTCTGCTCATCCTGGCAGTGATTTCTCTGGTGTGGCACCTGGTAACCGGCAGACGCGCCGCAGTCTGACCCGGCCTCTCATAGCCAATTAGGTAGTGCTGCGGGAGACCTACGCTCTCGCGGGAGTTCACGAGGAGACGTGGCGAACGCCGCGTCTCTCATTTTTTTGGCGGCTACGCCGGCCAGATGCTGAGCGCCGTTTTGCTGAGCACCTGCTCTTTTACTGCGTCCGGCAGGCTGAGTGCCTGAAACTGGTCCAGGTTCTGCTTGATGTCCGGAATGCCCGGACTTGGCCAGTCCGTGCCGAAGAGCGTTCTGGTGGCGATCTCTTCCAGACGCGGGAAATAGGTAAGCAGGATCTTTGGCGGGATTCCGCTGATATCCAGATGAATGTTCCTGTGCCGTCGCAGCAGGAAGAACGCCGTCTGCATCCAGATCGGCCTGCCTCCGTGCGCCATCAGGATCTTCAGCTTCGGAAAATCGACAGCAACATCGTCCAGGTAAATCGGATCGCCATACTTATTCCGGGCTGCAGGAAAAATTGAGGTTCCCGTGTGGACCATGACCGGAATTTCGTTCGCCTCGGCTGCGCGATAGATCGTCTCCAGCTCTTTCACGCCGTTCAGGTAATCGTTCGCGTACAGCAGCTGGTGCGGCGGATGCACCTTAATCAGGCGGATTCCCAGCCGTACAATTTCGTCCATGTCCTTCTCTACGTTCAGGCTGTGCCGCGGATGCACGCTGCCGCATGAAAGCAGGCGCTTCGGGTTCTCCTTGCAGTAATTCGCCACCCACTGATTGACCTCGTGGGTAAAGCCCATGGTTTCCGGTGCAACATAATTAATGAGTACCGCCCGTTCCACGCCGATGGAATCCAGGTACTTGAGCAGCGCCTTGGGCGAGCGACAGTACTCCAGAATGTCGTCGTAATGGCCGCGCGCCTTCTTCATGACCTCGAGCGCCGCGGTCTTGAACATCTCAGCCGGCTGGATATGGATGTGACAGTCAGTGATGGTCAAAGCTCACCCTTCGGGGTACTTGGCAGTTGGTAATTGGTATTTGGTGCGATGTCGAACGGCCTCACCAAATACCGAGAACCAATTACTAAGCACCTGCCACAGCCGCCATCACGGCCCTTTTGGCGTATACCTTTACCATCTCTCGGCGATATTCCGGCGTTAGCCCTGACGTGGTCAGCGGCTTCGCTGTCTTCCCGGCTAGCTCACCGGCAACCGTCGCCAGCAGCTCATCAACCTTTTTGCCTGCGAGAGCGTGTTCGACTCCGGGGATCAGGAAAGGCGCAGGATTGACGGCCGTAATCGCCATACGCGCAGCCTCAACCGGTCCGCCGTTCTGTTTGATCGCCACGGCAACGCCGGCCAAAGGATAGTCAATCGATCCACGGATACGGAGCTTCTGGTAGCTGCCCTTCCATCCCGAAGTCTGCTGCGGCAGGTATACACGCGTCACGATCTCATGCGGCTCCAGCCGCATGCGCTTGTCGCCGATGTTGGTGTAGAAATCCTTGAGCGCCATGCGGCGCACGCCGACCGGCCCGACGATCTCCAACTCAGCGCCCAGGCAAAGCAGCGCCGGCGGGGTATCGCCCGAAAACGCAGCCCAGCAGCGCGTTCCACCCGGCGCAACGTGGCAAAGATCGCCATCCTTCTTGATGCAAAACCCACAGGAACGCCGCCATTGCAGTGACTGGTTGTACCAGACGCAGCGCGTGTCCAGGCAGATGTTACCGCCCAGCGTGCCCATGTTACGCAGAATCGGCGACGCCACCGTCTTTACCGCCTCATGCAGCACGGAATAATTTCGACGGATGAATTCCGAGTCTTCGATGGCTGAAAGCGTGGTGAGCGCGCCAATCTCGACGCCCAACCCCGGCCGTACCTGGATCCCATGCATCTCCTCGATGCCGCGGATGTCCATCACAAATTCGGGGGTGAACAACCGCTGCTTCATTGAGGGCAGCAGGTCCGTGCCGCCGGCAAGGATCTGGATGTGCTGGCTGTGCTCCAGCATCATGGCCACGGCTTCTTCGATCGTCCGCGGCCGCAAGAGTTTGAATGACGGTAAGCTCATGAAATCTGAAATCTACGCTTCTTCGTGCACGGTCGCCCGCCGCGCCGGGTCCTGCTCGTGCCGCTGCGGCCCTTTGCCCTTGTACCATGTCGATCCGCCATGCTCGCGGAAGCTTATGGGCGCGCTCGGGTCTGCGCCTCGGGTGATCTCCAGCGCCTTGGCCTCGAGTTTCTTCTGCTTCAGCGCAGCGAGCACACGCTCCGGCGTGAACGGCGCTTCGCGCAGGCGAATTCCAACCGCGTCGTAAATTGCATTCGCGATTGCGGGAATCGTCGCTGCCAGCGACCCTTCACTTGCTTCCTTGGCGCCGAATGGCCCTTCAGGATCGACTGACTCGACAATGATGCACTCCACGTCCGGCGACTCCACCGCCGAAGGGGATTTATATTCCAGCATGCCGGGATTCATCAGCAGGCCGTCTTTCCAAACCATCTCTTCCTGCAGCGCCTGGCCAAGGCCCATCCACACTGAGCCAATCACCTGGCCCTCCACAGAAACCGGATTCAGCGCGCGTCCGCAGTCATGTGCAGCCCATACCTTGTGGACCGTAACTTCACCGGTGTCAGTGTCCACACTGACTTCTGCCACCTGCGCGGAATATGAATAAGCCGGTGAAGGTCCCACGCCAGCGCCTTTGAACGCACCTCCGCGCGCATCTTTCGGCGGAGCATAAGAGCCTGTGCCGGTAAGCGCGCCGCTGAAGTCAATGGCCGAAACCACCGCCTCTTCAAAGCTCATGTGGTCTTTGGGGCCTTCTTCCTTGCGCTTCTGTTGCAGCGATCCGCGGAGCGTCTGCCCTTCCACGCGGCCGCTCACCTCCTGCACGTTGCCGCGAGGCGTATCCACTTTGTCCAGAATTTTTTCGGCGTGCGCGCCAGCCTGCTTCGGCTCAGCCGTTCCGCGTTTCCACACGCGGTCGTCTCGCATGATCACATCTTCCGGCGAGCAGTTCATCTTTGCGGCAGCGGCGGCAACAATCTCTTTCTTCACGTCCTGCCCCGCGCGCAGGCTGGCGTTGCCGTTCATGAAGGTCACGCGACTGGAGTACGAGCCGATATCGATCGGCGTCAGGTCCGTGTCGGCAGCCACAACTTTGATCCGAGCCAGCCCGATGCCCAGAACTTCCGCCACGATCTGCGCCACCATGGTGTCCGATCCCTGCCCAATGTCGGAAGCTCCGGTGTATACCACCACGCCGCCATCGCGATCGATCTTGATGTTCACCGTCGAATGCGGCATGTCTGACCGGATGATGCTGTTCGCGGCGCCGCTCACGTAGTGGCTGCACGCAATCCCCAGCCCTCGCTTCAGCGCCAGCCGGCCTTTGCGCTGCTTCCAGCCGGACCGCTCCACCACCTTATCTATGCATTCCGGCAGGCCATAGCTCTGCACGCGCAGGTTATTCACCGTGATGCACGGCGGCTTGAGCAGATTGCGGCGGCGAATCTCCTCCGGATCAACTCCCAGCCTGGCAGCAATCTCATCCAGCGACGATTCAAACGCAAATCGGACGTTAACGGTGCCGTGGCCGCGCATCGCGCCACAGGCAGGCTTGTTAGTCAGCACACGATAGCCGTCATAACGGATATTCGGAATGTCATACAGCGCACCCAGCAGCGCCCCTGAATAAAGGATGGTAACGACGCCATACGAGCAATAAGCACCGCCATCCTGCACCACTCGCGCCGCCACCGCCGTAAGCCGGCCATCTTTCTTCGCGCCGACTTTCATATCAATGATGGTGCGCGGCCGCCCGCGATGCGCCCAGAACACTTCTTCCCGCGTATAGGTGATTTTGACCGGCGCCTTCGCTTTGCGCGCCGCCACCGCCGCAATGATCTCCAGCGGAATCACTTCACTCTTGCCGCCAAAGCCACCACCTACCAGCGGCTTCACCACCCGAATCTGCGACATCGGCATGTCCAGGACGATGGAAAGCTTGTGCTGCAGGTAATACGGCACCTGCGTGGATGACCAGACCGTCAGCCGCCCCGGCTTGCCGCTCAGAGAATCAATCTCAAATGAAGCCAGGGTGGAATGTGGTTCCATGGCCGCATGTGTCACTTCGGCGGCGATATACCGGTGCTCGATCACGGCATCCGCTTCGGCAAAGCCTTTATCGGGATCGCCGAACACATGGTGGTAATCCTTCTCAATGTTGTTCGGACGCTGCGGGTGGATCCAATCCTTCTCCGCCTTCATCGAGTCTTCGGGATCGAACCATGCCGGAAGCGGCTCGTACTCCACGTCGATTAACTCGAGCGCCTTCTCCGCAATTGACTCCGAGGTCGCCACCACACAGGCGACGTTGTCGCCCACGTAGCGCACCTTCTCCACTGCCAGCGCCGTTTCGTCATGCCCGACCGGCAGAATGCCGTATTTGTTCGGTGCGTCTGGCCCGGTTACCACACACACCACACCATCCAGCGCCTCAGCCCGCGAGGCATCGATCCTCTTTATAAGTGCATGCGGTACCGCCGAGTGCAGGATCTTGCCGCAGAGCATTCCCGGCAGGGATAGGTCGTCTGCGTACTTACCCTGGCCGGTCGTCTTGCCCGCCGAGTCAACCAGGGCAACGCGTTTACCGATGATGGAAAAATCAGACATAAGCGAATAGCAATTAGTAATTAGCAATTAGCCAAACAACCGAATCCCAGATTTCTCTGCGACCTCTGCGTTTTCTGCGGTGAATCAACGACGCTGCTGCTCCGCCGCGATTGCCGCCTTGATCGCCTGGTACATCTGGTTATATCCGGTACAACGACACAGGTTCCCGCTGAGCGCGTGCCGGATATCTTCTTCCGTCGGTTCCGGATTGCGGTCCAGCAACGCTTTCACTGTCACCATAAATC
>JBAIYI010000893.1:0-3333 GCA_037915955.1 Terriglobales bacterium | reverse complement strand
AATTTGAATCCCGGAGCAAATCAGCGAATGGAAGAGTTTCAGCAATTCATGCGTGAGGCCATCCCTTACTGGAAGACACTTGGGCTGCGGCTGGTGGAAGTCGCACAAGGGCACGCGGTATTTGAGGCCGATGTGACGCCCGGCATGATGCAATATGGCGTGGTGCACGGAGGCGTTCTGGCGTCCATCGCCGACTCAGCCTGCGCGGTAGCGGGCATCTCCCATGTGTTCCCGAAGAACTACGCGACCACCGTCAACTTGCAGGTCGCATACCTGAAGCCCTTGCGAGAAGGCAAATTTCGGGCTGAAGGAAAGTGCCTGAAGGCGGGTCGAAGTGTGCTCTTCTGCGAAGCACAGGTCTTTGACGAGCAGGGCTCCGCGGTCTGCACCGCAACGTCACAGCTTCTAGTGGTGAGCCGCTGAATCCATAAAGACCGCAGTGGACATGTACTAATGGAAGCATCAGCAGTGTACTTCCGGGCAATGTCTGCTTCGAAGTCGTAATATTCGCGTAAAAAAGCAGGGAAATTAGCGCTTTCTTCGTTGCCCAGATTACTGATTTCGCCTACACTATCCGGTTTGCATGGGCCTCATTGATCCCTCTGTGAGCAGCACGGCAAACGGGATTTTCCGGGAAATACTGAAACCATTGACAGTTGTCCGGAATCCAAAACTTAACTAATTGTGTCTTGTAAGCACTTTTCATAACCAAAAGGCAGGAATCACTGAGATGGCAAGAAGACGCGGTAATCCGAACTGGGGCAAGCCTGAGCCAATTGGCCCCATTGTGCCCGTGGTGACCTCTTTCGAGCAGGCGGTAAAAGAATTCAAGCTCACTCCGGACCAGTACATACGGTCCACTCGCCTGCGGGAATGGGCGCGCCGAAACAAAAACAGCAAGTACATCCCTGAGCCCCTTCTTGAAGCCTGGGGCTTTGAGATTGAATCGACGCTGTAAAAAACCCCGAACTCAAGGACTATTCTGAGGCCGCCGGAAATGGCGGCCTTTGCTTTTTATGCCGACCTTCTCTCATCAGGACGCTCTGGCCATTGTGGTGGCCGCAAGCTTCGCCTCCGGACTCAACGTCTACGCAACGGTCGCCACGCTCGGATTACTCGCCCATGCCCACGCGTTTGCTCTTCCGCCCGCTCTGCACCTGATCGGTACGTGGCCGGTGATCATCATCTCGGGCGCGCTCTTCGCGCTCGAGTTCTTCGCCGACAAGATTCCATTGTTCGATCTCCTGTGGAACGCGCTGCACACCTTCGTGCGCGTACCCATCGCGGCATTGCTCTCCTATGGTGCCGCGCAGCATCTTTCCCCACCCGCACAGCTCGCCGCCGCAGGTCTGGGAGGACTGATTGCCCTCGCCGCGCATGGAGGCAAAACCGCAGTGCGCGCGGCCGTCACGCCTTCCCCTGAGCCGTTCTCCAACATGGCCCTGAGCTTTGGCGAGGACGTAGCGGCGGTCTCGCTCACCTGGTTTGCCAGCAAGCACCCTGTGATAGCGGCGGTTCTTGTTGCGGTCGCCGTGATCGTAATCGCTTTCTCCATCCGATTTGTGATCCGCGCGCTGCGCAGGCTGCTTCATCGCGCCAGGGGTGCACTGGCCAACACGCCGGCTGCGTAACGTCAGGCCGGATCTGAGATTTCTCATTGCGGACCTGCTAATGTTTGACCAGACTGCACATCGCATGCGATAGTCTTCTGTTTGTTAACGTCCTGTAGAAACCTCTGTGCGCCCGGGGAGAGCAGCTCGCATCTATGGTCCGCCTTATTCCGCGTGACACCAAGTTTTTTGAGATGTTTGCCGAAATGGCCGGCAATCTTGGCGACGGCGCTCGCCTGCTGCGCGCCATGCTGGAAGACTTCAAGGACATCGAGACCAGGGTGGGCCAGCTCAAGGCCGTGGAACACAAGGGCGACGACCTGACGCACGGCATTCTCACCAAGCTGAACCAGACCTTCATCACGCCCTTTGATCGCGAGGACATCTACCGGCTGGCCTCTTCGCTCGACGACGTACTCGACTTCGTGTACGCGGCCGGTGTGCGCCTTACCATGTACAAGATCACGAGCGCACCCAGTGCCGCTTATAAACTTGCTGACCTGATCGTGAGCCAGGCGGAGCAGCTCTCGCAGGCGCTGGGTAAGCTGGAAAAAAGGAACGATCAAGTGCTCGAAAACTGCGTGGAAATCAACCGGCTGGAGAATGAGGCAGACCAGATCGCCCGCGCCGCCATTGCCGCCCTGTTTGACAAGGAGAGAGACCCGATCTCGCTGATCAAGCTGAAAGAGCTGTATGAAGTGCTGGAAACCGCAACCGACAAAGCCGAAGACGCCGCCAACGTACTGGAAGGCGTGGTGCTGAAGAGCACCTGATGCTGGAAGCAGATCCCAACCATATCTTTTGCGAGGCGAGTGCGTGCATACAAGCCTGTTCCTAGTCCTGCTGACGGTTTTCCTCGCGCTGTCGTTCGACTTCATTAACGGCTTCCACGACGCAGCCAACAGCATTGCGACTGTGGTTTCGACGCGCGTGCTTTCCCCGCGAGTCGCCGTGCTCTGGGCCGCCATCTTTAACTTCGTTGCCGCATTTGGACTGGGGACAGCCGTTGCCAAAACCGTGGGCAAGGGCATGGTCCATCTTGAGTACGTCACGCAGTACGTGGTGCTTGCGGGCCTGGTGGGCGCCATTATCTGGAACCTGATCACCTGGTTCCTGGGCCTGCCGACCTCGTCGTCGCATGCGTTATTCGGCGGTTATGCCGGAGCGGCCATTGCACGCGCCGGATTCAAGGTGATTATTCCTGCAGGCTGGAAGAACACGCTGGTATTCATCGTGGTTTCGCCGATCGTCGGCTTTATTCTGGCGCTGGCGCTCATGATCCTCGTCTCATGGTTATTCCACCGCAGCGCGCCGCGCAAAGTGGATAGGCTTTTTCGTGGACTGCAGCTGCTCTCTTCCGCCGGCGTCAGCTTTGCCCATGGCGGCAATGACGCGCAAAAGACGATGGGCATCATCGTAAGCGCCTTGTATGCAGGGGGCTACCTCAGCGCGCAGGAAGCCGGCTCCAACTGGGGCAGATTTCATCTTCCCATCATCCTCGGCGCCTACTTCACCATAGGCCTGGGCACGTACTTCGGGGGATGGCGGATTGTTCACACCATGGGCTCGAAGATCACCAAGCTCAAACCAGTGGGAGGATTCTGCGCGGAGAGCGCCGCGGCTATCACGCTGGTAATGACGGCGCTCTGGGGCATTCCCGTAAGCACCACTCATACGATTACCGGCTCGATTGTGGGGGTGGGCTCAACCCACAGAATTTCCG
>JBAIYI010000213.1:0-3888 GCA_037915955.1 Terriglobales bacterium | reverse complement strand
CTGGAGCACCAGATATCGTTTCGTCGCGGAGAACCCTGCGCGTGCTGGTATGCCATTGCGGGAGTTGGCCTGGACGTGAAACCGGGTGTATACACTCTCAAATTTGAAGGCAGCACAGCCGCAGGCGAGAAGCTGGATTTCAGCCGCACACTGCAAATCGGCGCGGCGAAATATCCCACCACCACCGTTACAGTGGCACCGCAGTACGTGGAGCCGCCGAAAGAGCTGCTGGCGCGCATTGAGGAAGAACAGGCCGTAAAGCGTGCCGCGTTTGCCAGGACAGCACCCGAGTCTGTGTGGGAAGGCGGCTTTGCTCCGCCGACGAACACGGAACCTTCGGGCGGCTTCGGGTCGGCCAGGCTCTACAACGGTCACAAGCAGAGCCAGCATACCGGGCTTGACTTCCACGCGGCGATTGGCACTCCCGTGCATGCCACCAACAGCGGAAAAGTACTTGTGGCGCGGCCGCTCTACTACGAAGGCAACTGCGTGATGATCGATCACGGCCAGGGGCTGATCTCCATCTACATGCATCTTTCCGAGTTTAAGGTGAAGGAAGGCGACGAGGTGATCAAGGGCCAGCTGATCGCGCTGAGCGGCGGCACCGGGCGCTCTACCGGGCCGCATCTGCACTTTGCTGTGCGCTGGCAGGGTCTTTATTTGAGTCCGGCAACGCTGCTGGCGCTAAAGCCACCGGCACAGTAAAAGTCCTGAACAACAAAAAGAGCGTGGCCGAAGCCACGCTCATCGGGAGGCATGACAAAGCTTAGATCATGTCGTGAAGCTCGAACTGCAAACCTTCAAGGTGTTTGAACTGATCGCCGAAGCTCTCAAAGCCCTTCTCGTACAGCTTCCAGTTTTTTTCGTAGTCCTTCATGCTCTTCTCAAGCATGCGCGAGGCTTTGTCCATCTCAGGCTGGATTTGCAGCAACGCAAGGTTATTTGCATCTTCGGCGAGCAGCTCAGCGGACTCAATCTGTGGCTCCAGATTGTCAATGCCGTCCATCAGTGACCAGATTTCTTCATTGTCAAAGTTGCGGGATGAATCGCGCCCTTTACGCTCCGGCACTTCCACAGTGATGTTTTGTTCGCGTTTTTCGCGCACCACGCCCAGGTTGAGCTTCCCGCCCTGGCGATAATTGCGAAGCGTCCGCGAAAGGTCGGCGCGATCGTTCAACCGTTCATCGCCTACTTTTACGATTACGTCACCCGCCTTGAGGCCGGCCTTCTCCGCAGGGCTGTTCTTGTCCACCGAGCGTACGAGCACGCCTTCGCCATTCTTTACGCCGAAGAAGTCGCCCAGCTGTTTGGTGAGATTTTCCGTCTGCACGCCGAGCAGAGCGGAGGTGTTGCGGAAGACGATGACGTTGCCGGGAATGTCCATGCGGTTGAAATCCGGCATATCCGGGAGAGACGGCGGAGGAGGCACCAGAACGCGACGCGCCAGCTTGGCGTGATCGGCAAGCTGGACTGAGACTTTCATGGGATTGCCGTCACGGCTTATGCCAAGGCTCACCGTGCGACCGGGAGGAGTTTCGCGGATGAGTCGGCGCAGCTGCTCTTCACTCTCGACCGCTGTATCGCCGAACTGTAGTATGACATCGCCCGTCTTGAGTCCAGCCTTACCCGCTGGAGCATCGGCATCTACCATCGTAATTTCCGCGCCCTTTTCTTCTTTCAGCTTCAGCGCGGCAAGGCGATCAGTTGTGACATCTTTTATGTCCACGCCGAGATACGAGCGTCCGGTGGGGCCTGCATACGCCCAGACCTGCGCCTTCGGCGCGGACTCCGGCTGCGCAGCGCCTGCGTGCGATACCGGCATGCTCACGCCCGCAATGAGCACTGCGGTTGCGATTGTGCGAATCATGTTAAGAACTCCCTCGTTGAGAAATTCTTCTTTTCTCTACTTACGCTTGAACTCGATATTCCCTGTAGCAGTGTGCACATGCAGCACCGGGCCGCCGCCGTTAATCGATCCTTCCGCCCAGGCCTCACGCGGCCCCATACCGCTCGACTGCGAAACCTTCAACTCAGGAAAGTCACTGATGATGCCGCGGCCGCGCGCGGTTTCGACCATCGCCTTCACCGTGACGCCCAGCCCTTCCGGCACATACACAATAATGTCGCCTACGGCCGTCTCCAGCCGCGAATCCGTGAAGCTCGCGCCGCGTGCCAGCGTCGCGTAGATGGGCCCACTGGCGGTTTCTGCGCGGAGCCCGCCGCGAATCGTCCCAACTTTAATTCCGCCGCCGGCGCTCTCAATCGTAGCCGGGCCGTCAATGTCGCTCAGGTCAATGGTGCCGCCGCCGGTCTGGGCTTTGAGCTGGCCCTGGCACTTCTGGACCTTGATCGATCCCGCGCCTGTCTCCAGCGTCATCAGCCTCGCCGAGCCGATATTCAAATTCCCGCCGCCCGAACTCGCCACCAGATGCCCCGCGGCTTCAATCACGCGGATATTTCCACCCCCGGTGGAAAGTGCCGCATCACCGCCGACCTTTCCAATATCAATCTGGCCGCCCGCGCTGGCCACCGTAATCGGCCCGCCGACTTTATCCAGATGAATGTCGCCACCGCCCGTCGTCGCTTCAACCTTGCCCGCGATGTTCGTTGCCATCACCGAGCCGCCCTGCGTTTCCAGTTTCAGCACCGCAGTCTGTGCCGGAGCCTGGATCTCGAAATCAATGTGGCCGCGGCCATCGCCTTCGCAAATCGCCACCAGGGAAACCGCGTCGCCCTGCGTGCTGGTATTGAATCGCATGTGGCTGAGTTCGCGCATCGCGATTTCCTTTATCGGCGTGCGCACATGCAGCCTCACCGTGTACGTGAGTCCTTGTTGCGGTCCGCCCTGCACCCGGATGGATCCCGCGGTGGACTTCACCCGCACCAGTTTCGCTGCGGGCAGCGTGCCTGTGACCTCCTGAATCCAGTCGCCGCCTTGCTGATACACGCGCGTGTTGCCGGTCTGCGCTGACGCCGCTGCCACGCATGTGGCCATCACCAGCGTCGCAATTTGTATTTGCCTCTTCATGCCTCTGTTCGGTTCCGCCTGTTAATCAAGATGTGGAGTCGCGCTCAAATACCGCTTGCTCTGGTTCCGGATATACGGGTTCGCATCGCTGTTCGCCAGTACCTGCAGCGCCTCGCGCACGCTGGTATCGGCCTTCACCGGATCGAGCAGGCCAATCGCTTCTGAGCGCACGCCCGCGTTGTTGTCATGCAGCAGTGCTTCCAGCACCGCATCGCGAACGTGGATGTCATCGCGCACGTAGCTCTTGAGGCCGTCCAGCGCCTTCAGTCGCACGCCGGGATTCTTGTCATAACGCAGTGCGGAAATCAGCGCATCGCGCACCACGTCATCCTGCGCGCGGCCCTTCAAAAGATCGATAGAGTCCAGCCGCAGATCAGAGTTTCGGTTGTTGCGCGTGGCCAGCAGAAGCAACTGCTGGATCTGCGGATTGTCTGCGCTGCCTTCCAGAATCTGCGGATGTAGCGTGTCATATTTAATGGTGACCTTGTTGGTTTGCGGATCAGTAGTGATGGAATCAATTCCCGCGACGCTGAGATTGGCATCGACTGAGGGAGTTCCTGTCTCAATACGTGCGACCTGCTGACTGTCTTTCGTGACCTTCCAGGTCGTAATCGTCCCACCGGCAAATCCGATCATCAGCAACGCGACCGTCAGAGCCGGTGCCAGCTTGATCTGGTGCATCCATCCGGCAAAGTCAAACACGAACATGCCCCACGCCGAGCGATTCTGTTCCGCGTGCTCCAGGGCTTCCTGCAACTGCATGCGGCTTGCGGCCAGCAAATTCGGGGAGACCTCCGGCAGCGGCGCGGCAGCCATATCTTCTTTAAAGAGCTGCGCTTGCTCCACCTCCCTGCGGCAGC
>JBAIYI010000304.1:0-9299 GCA_037915955.1 Terriglobales bacterium | reverse complement strand
GCGCCGGCGCCTGATCCGTCCATGAAAGTGGCGGGTGTCTTCTGGCATTTTGCCCGAGGCATGGCACTGGCCGCCAAAGGCCGGGTGCCGGATGCGGAAAAGGAGTATCAGATCGTTCATCAGGCAGCGGAAATGACTCCCCCGGATGCGGTCTTTGCCATGCCGGTAAACAACAAGGCTAAGGACGTGCTCACGATCGCTCAGAACGTGCTGGGAGCAAAGATAGCCCTGGCAAAGAAAGACTCCGCTGCCGCTCTACCCATGCTGCGGCAGGCCGTTGCCATTCAGGATTCTCTGAAATATGACGAGCCACCAGACTGGTTCTTCCCTGTGCGCGAATCGCTCGGGGCGGTGCTGCTGATGGGCGGCAATGCCAAAGAGGCGGAAAAAGTATTCCGTGAAGATCTGGAACGCAACCCGAGGAATCCTCGATCGCTGTTTGGGTTGAGTGAATCGTTGAAAGCGCAGAAGCGTAATTACGACGCGCAGTTCGTGGATCGCCAGTTCCAGTCGTCATGGAAGGCGCCGGATATAAAGTTGCGCGTAGAGGATTTAACGTAATCGCAGCTTCTTTTGATTCGCGCCTATTCGCGTTGATTCGCGGCTGAGTTCATTTGGTCGCCGTAGTCAGGTTGATCTTGGCGCCGAAGTTTACTTTCGAGCCGTCGTAGTACTCGCCAATGGCCTGTACTACGGCGGCATCTACTTCTGCGCGCTTCTCTAAGGGAACCGATTTCAGCAGCGGCGCGAAGGGCACCGTGACTTCCTGAAAATAATCCCAGACTTCCTGCGGAGTGCCGGGCCAGGTCCACTCCACGGTGATGAATTTCTCTTCCGCGTGTTCGAACCCGGCGCTGCGCAGGTGCCGTGCCAGCAGGCCCGGCTGTCCATAGGCAAACATTTTGCGCGCCGCTTCAGGGATAGTGCCGGTCTGGGCCACCCGAAGCAGCGTGCCAATGGTGCTGGAAAAATATGGCTGTCCCATCACGCCCCATGTCAGCAGCGCCGCGCGGCCACCCGGCTTGAGCACGCGATGAATCTCACGCATCGCATTGACCGGGTCGGCAAAGAACATGATCCCGAGCCTTGACGTCACGCGGTCAAAGCTTGCATCGGGAAATGGCAGATGGTGAGCGTCGGCTTCCTGGAAGCGCACGTTCGTCAGGTGCCGCTGCTGCGCGCGTTGGTTCGCGATCTGCAAAGGCGCAGGCGAAACATCCACGCCTGTCACTTCACCCGTTCCGGCGAGGAGCGTGGCAATTGAAATGGCCGGCTCGCCGCTTCCGCACGCGATATCGAGCACATGCATTCCCGGCTCAACCTGGGCGGTTTCGACAATCGCCCTCGTCATGTCGCTGCCCATCTCAGCCGATTGCCTGCGCCACTTCTGGCTGGCGTTGGCCCGCCCGAAGCTGTTCCAGTCTGGAGTGTGTGGATGAGCCATCCAGTCGATTCTAAATCGGCTAACGGTCGCGCTGCCCGAACCCGCTGGCCGAATCAGGCGCAACCACAACCTCTCCCTGCAAATTTCTTTCGAGACCCGGCGCGTACTCACCCAGCAACTTGCGCGTCCACCACGCGCCAGTACGCTGCTTCTCCGCCATGCTGGTGAACCAGTATTGCCACAGCACCACGCGCATCTTCAGTGGCGGCGCTTTCGCAAAGGGATTGTTGGCAAAGAGCTCCAGCACGGTGGGATCGTTGCGTAGCAGGCGCTCTTCGGTTTGTACCACGAAGGTGTTCTGTCTCCACGGCCCAAGCGAGGCGAACCACAGGTTCCATTCAAAGCGCGGCTGGTAAGGCGCGTAGATGCCCGGCGCCTTCATGGGGTCCTGAGGCTTGTAGCGGAAGGGATAGGCCGTCCAGCTCTGGCCGTCATTGCTGCCCTGGAACTCGATCTCATAACGCTCGTGAGTCATCACGGCAAAAAGGCCATAGCGGTTGGCGATGCGAAATGGTTCGAGCAGGCGCATGGGCTCGTCGGGGAGAATGTTGCCGAATCGCAATGTGCTCAGCAAGCCGGCGATTGTCACATAGAAAACCAGCGCAAGAGCCCAACCCATGAGGAGGCGATAGACGAACTCAGAGCGGCGGTGGAGGGGCGCCTCTGTTACCGCGGCTGTCTCAACTTCGGTCGCAGCTTCCGGAACCGACGAAACTGTCGGCCGCCATTTTGCAGGCCCGAATCGCACCAGAAACCTGTCATCGAGCAGCAGGAATCCGAGGCACAGAACAAGGTAATTCAGAAACGTGTAGTTCGCGGTGAGAATGATCCCCGCCTGAAACGGAGTGACGATCCAAAAGCAGATGATCTTCCAGCGTCGGGGCAGAAACATCATCCAGACCAGCCCAAGCTCTGCGACAAAAGTGAAGCCGACCGTGAACGCATGAAAACGGTGCGGCAGATGCTGTACGTACCAGCCCAGCCAGCTCGGTAACGGACAGTTCTGGTAGTAGTCGTCCATGGCGGTGAAGTGCCGCCATGAGTAGTCACCGCTGGCCAGCTTGACAGTGCCGGATTCAAAGTAGATGCGGAACCACTCCCAGACCAGAAGAAGCCGGCTGGCGCGATTCGACGGAGAGTCAGCACCCCAGCCGGGCCGCAAGCCTCGTGGCGCGAAGAACAACGATATGAAGCCCGCCTCCAGCAGCATGCCGTCAGACTGGTATCCGGAAAAATCCTGCGCTGCAGCCACGAACGAGAGAAAGCAAACAAAGCAGACCACCAGGCTGGCGCGTGGCCAGAGATTCAGCACCACTGCAATCGAGGCTGCAATTCCGAGCCAGGTAACGAACATGAGCATGCCGTTCCCGGCAGAAAGCCACAGCAGCGTAGGCGCGAACCAGAAGCGCTCGATGCCGGGGTAGTACTGGGGCACCAGTTTGAGATAGTCGGCTGCGGGGAGAATACCCGTTGGCCCGATCAGCCCTTTGATCTGGAACAGAAGCGAGTAAAACGCGGAAAAATAAATCAGGCCGAGGCAGCGCAGGAAAATCCAGCGAGGAAGAAGATGGCCAGGGTGTTCCGGTGTGGACTGCTCGGGCAGAAACAGCCAGCGCAGGATGTTCCGCCAAGCGTCCATGGAGCACAAATTATTTCACAGATGTGATGGCAGGCGCTGCCATGATGCGCGGATGGTGCGTCTTCGGCTTGCCTAGCGGTTGAACGGAAATTCACTGATCCAATGAAAGCCGCGCGTCTTCAGGAGAGAGTCCTTCTCGTCCAGCCTGCGCAGCTTTACCTGGATCTTTTTGCCGTCGAGTTCCCCATTCATCGTGATCAAGCCCGAATTGGAACTGTCCACGGAAAATTCTCCGGAGGGCTGACCTTCGCCGCGCCGTGTCAGTTTCATCGTTTTCGTCTTCGCATCCATCGGGCCGGTGTAACGCACGGCCGGACCGTCACCGGGCAGGATGCCGACAATGTTGTAGCGCTCGAAGATCACCCGTCGCCAACGGCTGGCGTCGCTGAAAATCGGCGGCCGTAGCTGGCCATCCAGAGTGAACTCATCGACGGCGTATATACCGTAGAGTGCCGGTTTAGGCGAAGCGTCACCGTATTGCCTGTACGCCGACCAGCCCTGATAAAGCACGTCACCTGTGACCCACAGCAGAAGGGCTAACTGAAAAGCCAACAGGCCTGTCTTGGCGGAAGAGCGATTGAATATTGGCTGCGGTATCACGGGCGCTGCAATCCGGTTGAGCACGAATACCTGCGTGAGCCGGCCAAACTCCGGCAACAGCAGGAACACAGCCATGAGCAGAAGGTTCAGGGAATAAATCTTGACCGGCACGTCATAGCACATGTTCAGAATGAAGACGTTCGTCATGGCGGCCGCGGAGACCAGCGCACCCAGGGTGGTAAGTCGGGGAATGAACAGCAACGCGCCGCCAAGCATTTCCACGCCGCCGGTGAACAAGTTATAGCCACGGGAATAGCCCATAAAAGTCCAGAGCAATCCCATGGGAGAGCTGTCCCCATACGGCTCAAGCAACCGGAAAAGACCAGGATCGGGAAACTGTGTCTTGATGACCTTGGCTGCACCATACGAGAGTAGCGTTGCCCCGAGCACCAGCCTCACAAACAATCGCAGCCATTCATGAAGTTTCTGGTAGTTCGCGCGCCGTCGATCAAGTGCCGACCAGACCACCATCGCGGCTGCTGCGAACACCAGCACCAGAAAATTCCGGACGAACTGGGAGAGGGTGTCGCCGCTTCCGGTGGGAGGGAACTCAATCCTTTTCGCCAGGTGAAAGACGTGCTGGCCCGTCCACACGATCAGCTTTTGCCAAGCCGGCTCATACCATTCGAAGAGCTTGTCCACGTACGGAATAAAAGTAAACGGCTGCGGGAAGCTGTAGAGGATCCAATAGGCAAAGCCGAAGCGGAATGCGGCGCGCTGGAGAAAATTCCAATTCGCAAAAGGAGCCGGCGCAACATTGTCTGAGAGCTGGGGTTCGGGTTGAGTTGCGGAAGTGGACATCAAAAATCTGATCCCGGTTATGAGAAGTGTCCGTCTAAAACGGAGGTGCGCAAAAAACGTTCTGATTGTAGTCAGAGTCGTGTGGCGCCGCCAACAGATTTTGGGCGGGGCAACCATCAGCAGGAAAGCTGCCACTAAAGCTGATGGATGCCCCACCACAATTGAACGACATACCTCCGGCTGCGCCGCAGCGGAGGAATTCTTTGCAAGGAGTGACATGAGATATCGCTTACTATCTGCCGCAATCCTGGTTTTCACCTTCGCAATCCCCGCACTGGCGCAGCAGGACCAGCCGCCAATTGACCTGTTCCTTGGCTACACGCATTCCAGCAATTTCGATACCGGCTTGAACGGCTGGATTCTTTCCGGCAATGTTGATTTCAGCGACTACCTCGGCGTTGAAGGAGACATCAGCGGTCACTACGGTAGCCACGGACTCGGCGGCCTGCCCGTGCTGATTCCGGGAGTGCCCTCCAGTGTTGATACCAACATGTACAACTACAATTTCGGTCCGCGCTTCACCTGGCGCTCGCCTGACCAGCCGTTCAATATTTTCGGACACGTCCTGTTCGGCGGCGGCCATGCCAGCATCAGTGCGCCGGGAATTGCCAGCCAGAGTGACTCTTCCTACACCTGGGTCCTGGGTGGCGGCGCGGATTACAACTTCAACACCAACTGGGCGGGACGCGCCCAACTCGACTATCTGCACACCAACTTCTTCAGCAACGGAGAAGGCCACCCGCGGTTTTCCTTCGGGCTGGTGTACCGGTTTGGATCGCGGTAAGAACCTCAGCCATAGCATTTGTGAGAGAAGCCCGTCTGAACAGGACGGGCTTTTTTGCAACTCTGCGAAGGCTGAAACGGCCCGCTGCTCTGCTTGCATTTTTGCGGCGATTCCGCTGAAATCATTGCCAAAGGGGCAGCATTATCCACAATGGAAGCCGGCCAACTCGTACTTATCACCTTGCACAATCCGCGAGAGAAATTCTGGGGAGTGCTCACGGCTCTTACCCCTGCAGGTGTAAGTGTGCGCGGGGTGGACCTGCAGTCCCTCGATGACTTCATCCAGCTTGTGAAGTCCGGCGAACCAGCCAGCGCGAGCGTGGTCTTCTTCCCCATGCATCGCGTACAGCGCATCGAACTCGATGACCGCAGCGGTGAGCTACCTTCTCTGGCTGAGCAGTTCCAGGATAAGACAGGGAAGAAAGTTGAGCGCTATTTCGCGGAGCCGCTGTCGTGATTCGCCAGCTCAAATCCACTCCGAACCTGCTCACGCTCATGCGGCTGGTGTTTGTGCCTCTGATTGTTCTGGCCGTGGTGGGGAATCACTATCGCTGGGCGCTGGCGATCTTTGTGCTGGCCGGAATTAGTGACGGGCTGGACGGCCTGCTGGCGCGGCTGATGAAGCAGCAGACGCAACTTGGCCAATACCTGGATCCCATTGCCGACAAGATGCTGCTGAGCACCATGTTCCTGGTGCTCTCTTTCATGCGGCTAATCCCTTGGGGCGTCACAATTCTGGTCTTCAGCCGCGATATCATCATCGTGATCATCTGCGCTCTGCTGTACGCTACCGGAGCCATGAAAATTTTCCCGCCCAGTTTGTTCGGCAAGGCGAATACGGCCGCGCAGATCGTGGCTGTACCGCTGGTACTTGTGAATGAAATCTTTCCTCACGTCCACTGGATTGAATTCTTGCGACACAGGTTCTTCGACTTGGTGGTGATCCTTACGGTAATCTCTGGCGTTCACTATCTCTGGCGCGTCGCCATGGCGCTGAGGCACACCGGTTCGCGCGCCACACCGGCCTGAACTTTGAATAGCCTCATTTCTTGAGGTTGATGGCGAGGAGGAACAGGAAAGTCAGCCCGATCGCCGCGAGAAAAGCTCCCACAAATTCCACGCCATTCAAGGTCGCCTTAAGGACCATGGCTAATCCCAGCAACGTTGCGAACAGAGCAGCAAACACCTGGAGAGCTGCGAAGATATTGCGCACAAGACCTCCCGGGAAAAAACGCATTTTAGCTGAACAAGGCAGCTCTTAAGGCATTGATTCTCGCCGGAATGGCACTGGTTATTTGTGCACAGCGTCCAGCTCTTCCACCTTCGCTTCACGCAGGAATTTCGCGGCTTCTTCCGGTGGGGTGGGATTGATATAGAAACCAGTACCCCATTCAAATCCGGCAATCTTGGTCAGCTTAGGGATGATCTCCATGTGCCAGTGGTAGTAGTCGTTGGTGTTTTCCTGAATGGGCGAAGTATGGAGAACAAAGTTGTACGCGGGATTGCCGAGCACGCGGATGGCCTTATTGAGAACGATTTTGAGAATGCGGGCAAGGTTCTCATAAAGCTGCGAAGGCGAATTCTCGAACGCCGATTCGTGACGTCGAGGCAGAATCCACATTTCGAAGGGATACCGTGGCGCGTACGGGCAGAGCGTCACAAAATCCTGGTTCTCGGCGGCCACGCGTACGCGCGCGTCGGTCTCCTGCCGCAGGATGTCGCAATAGATACAGCGCTCTTTGTTGCTGAAGTAGCGCTTCGAACCGTCCAGCTCTTCCGTCACCTGCTTGGGAAGAATCGGCAGCGCAATCAGCTGCGAGTGCGCGTGCTCCAGCGAAGCGCCCGCAGCCTCGCCATGGTTCTTGAACACCATGATGTACTTGAAGCGCCGGTCCTGCTTCAGGTCGAGAATGCGATCGCGAAACGCCCAGAAAACGTCTTCGATGCGGCGCAAAGGCATGCTGGCCAGAGTCTGGTTGTGATCGGGAGTCTCTATGATGACTTCGTGAGCTCCAATCCCATTCATCTTGTCGAACATTCCGTCGGCCTGTCGGTCCAGATCGCCTTCAATGCCCAGCGCGGGGAATTTATTGGGAATTACGCGCAGGTTCCAGCCGGCAGTGTCTCGCTTGCCGTTATCTGAAGCCGGGCGATAGGCGAGAATTTCTGGCGGCGTCTTGCTTTCGTGGCCGGGACAAAATGGGCAAAAGCTGTCGCCTTTTATGTCGGCGCGCTCGCGGGAAAAATCAGAAGGGCGCTTGGAGCGATCAGTCGAAATGATGACCCAGCGCCCGGTAACGGGATCTTTTCGCAGCTCAGGCACGATTACTATCTTACAACCGAATCGCTGCGGTGACGCTCAGGCCAGCGGGAAGGCATTGCGGAAAAGCGTGATTTCAGGGCCTTTCCCGGGCTCGTAATACACGCTCACAATGTCAAAGCGAAACGGCGGCTCGCCCTTGATGCGCCGCAGAAACTCCCGCGCCACCTGCGAGAGATCACGGCGCTTCTCCGGATCCACCGCAGCCTCGGCCGGCTGAACATCTCGTGTGGTGCGCGTCTTCACTTCGATGAAGCAGAGTGTCTCTCCGTCCCAGCCAACCATGTCCAGTTCGCTCCGGCTCCGCGGGCTGCGGTAGTTCCTTGCGATCATCACGTATCCCTGCCGCCGCAGGTAAAAGTAAGCTTCCTCTTCACCGCGACGTCCGGTCTTAAGATGCGCAGGCAGTCCAGCTTTCTTTGGCAGCAGCCGCGCGGCGCGATCAAGCACTCGCAAAGTGAACCGGGTAATTTCGGCGGAGATATACATGACAGGCGCCCTGGAGCAAACGCTAACTATAGCTGGCCCTGAATCCGCCAGCAACGATCACTCGCGTCCCCGTGCCGCTGTGGCTCGGTGGTGAATATGGCCTGCAAAAAAATGCGGAGCAAAGCCCACGCTCTGCTCCGCCGGTATCACGTGGAAAAGGAGCTACCTTTCTTGCTCCACGATCGTGATGCACTCTTCAAGAATATCCAGGGCAATATCCGCCTGCTCCTGGGTGACGATGAGCGGCGGCGCAATGCGAATGGAATTTTCCCCAGCGCCCAGGAAGAGCACGCCGCGTTCAAATGCCAGGTCTACGATGCGGTCGCGCTCATCATGTGCCGTGGCTCTGGTGGCTTTATCCTTTACGATCTCTACACCCAGCATCAGGCCGCGTCCGCGTACGTCGCCCACCATCGGATGCTTCTCCACCCAGGGCGTGATCCGTCGCAGAATGTGGTTGCCCACTGTCGCAGCATTCTGGATCGCCTCGCGCTCCAGGACATCCAGCGTGGCCAGCGCAGCTTCAATGCAGATCGGGTTGCCGCCGAACGTTGATGCATGCGAGCCTGGCACCCAGTCCATGATCTCCGCGCGGGCTATAGTCACGCCCAGCGGCATGCCGCTGGCAATGCCCTTGGCAATGCAAACAATGTCCGGCTCCACGCCCGTGTCTTCAATCGCCCACATCTTCCCGCTTCTGCCGGCGCCGCACTGCACTTCGTCCGCCACCAACAGAATTCCGTGCTTGTCGCAGATCCGCCGCAGTTCTTTCATGTACTCGCGGGGCGCCGGTACGTATCCACCTTCGCCCTGGATCGGCTCAATGAAAATGGCCGCGCACTCTTCCGGCGGCATCACGGTTTTGAACACGCGATCTTCAATAAAGCTCACGCACTCTTTTATGAACTGCGCTTCCGTCATGCCTTCAGGCCGACGATAAACATACGGGTACGGAACATGTTCCACTCCCGGCACGACTGGAAAGAAGCGCCGGCGCTGCTGGACTTTCGAGGCGGTGAGGGAAAGCGAGCCCATCGTGCGTCCGTGGAACGCGCCATAGAACGCGATGATGCCCTGGCGTTTGGTGTGATAGCGAGCCATCTTCATGGCGGCTTCCACGGCTTCGGTGCCGGAGTTGCCGTAGTAAACGCGTACCGGGCCGCTCATGGGTGCGGTCTTGGCCAGCCGCTCGGCCAGGGTGATCATGTTCTCGTAATAGAAGT
>JBAIYI010000294.1:0-2283 GCA_037915955.1 Terriglobales bacterium | reverse complement strand
GGCGCCAACCGGAGTGAATCCCAGCGTGGCAAACGTCCCGGTACCAGCCAGGACCCGAATTGCTACCGCCAACACAACGAACAGATAAGCGAGCATATGCGACCTCAGCCACCTAGTCTCTATCGTGGTCTGTTAAGCGTCAACCGTACACGCGAAACCAATGCGCGCGGGCTCAGCGCGCTTTTTCTTTCGCGCCGCTTTCATCGGGCGCTCTGCCCATGCCCTGATCCACAACGCGCAGTTGAGGATCAAGAATCACATAGGCTTGCAGCGGCACTGAACCCTGGCGACGCAGCACGCCGGTTCCATAAAAGCGCAGGTCCACGAAATGGACCAGATATCCGCCGCCTTCGGTGAGGCGCTCAGCTTCAACCACGGGATATCCTGCCCAGTCGAGATAAACCTGCCCAATGTGCGATTTTTTCGCGGCCAGGGTGGCCGGAGTCTCTTCCGGCTTGTAGCGAATGAAGGCTGCACCTTTGGGGTCGACTTCTCCGGCCATCGAGTTGACCGGCATCATTTGGAAGAAGTCGCGGGTCTCGACAAGGCCGTTCCAGGCGAAGGGATTGATCCAGTCAGCGAAAGCGGAGGCGCGCAGTGGTTCTTCCTCGCGATAGGTAAGCGAGTTCAGCGCTGTGACGGCGCGCTTGTGTTCGATACCACGGACAAAGATGAGCCCGGCAATGCAGAGCAGTGCTGCGATAGCGGAACCTCGGCCGCGGAAAGCAGGCCGTCGTTCGCCGACTTCTTCTGAGATGAGTGCGAAGATCCCCGGCCCGGTGAGGGCGGCAAACATCGCCAAGAGCATGATGGGATCCAGGATGAAGACGATGTCCCACGAATACCAGCGTTCACTGAATGGCCAGAACGGCCGCACGCCGTAGTTATTGGTGTAGTCCTGAAACATGTGCACCCAGCCGGCGAGAATTCCGTAAAGGTAAAGCAGCTTCCAATTCGGCGGTCGCATGGACCGGCCACGGGCCTGAAGCCAGCGATAGATTCCGTACACACCGGCAAGAACAACAGCCGACGTGATGGGAGCACCCAGGAAAGAATGCGTGAAGCCGCGATGATGAGCGAAGCCGGTAATGGACCCGCCGGCGTAGAACACAACATCAAGGTCCGGCGCTTCAGCGGCGAGTGTGAGTGTGAGCGTGGCCAGCGCGGTGGTGCGATTCAGTCCTGCGCGGCCGAGACATGCTCCGGTAAGAAAATGTGTGACCGGCTCCAAGAGTCGTCCTCCAGCGGGTGAAGGGCTGATTGTAAATGCATTTCAACTCCATCCCGCGAGCGCACGTGATAGGGGCAATCGGGACGACATAGAAAAGATCCAAGACGCCTTTGGGACACAGAGGAATGGAGGACACAGAGGTGATTGGACTGTCTGCGGGGGTGCGGTATTGGTTTCATTCGCAAGTCTTGCCTGGAGAGCGAGTTTATTCAGCCAGTCAAGTCCGAGCCGTGAGCTTTGGGAGGAATTTAGAGGACGCAGAAAAATCTAAACTCCTCTTGTCTTACTCCGTTCCTACTGGTGAGCGGAGTACCCGCCACGTGCATCACGAGGCGATGCTGGCAATGAAAAAAGCCTGCCTGAGTTCGGAGTAACCCAGGCAGGCATTGGCAGTGGCCAAGAGGAACTTAATTCTTAAACCTGGGCACAGAGTTTCTTTCCAACAGCAAGTCAAGCTCAGGCCGGATCAGCGGGCTGGGCAGAGACGACGGCACCGGCCGCATAGCGAGCTCTTCACCCAGGACGTCGATCACACGGTGCTGACTATCGATCCAGATCTGGCTCAGGAGCCTGTCTTTCTTTTTTGTCTTGAACACAAGCTTGCTGGTTTGCACGGGATCGGTTGATTCCACCTCACGCGTGGCGAGCGAGGCAATGACGCGCGACCGCGCATCACGCACTGCAATCTTTCCATTACCCACCAGCACGAACTGGTAGTGACCAGGACGGAACGTCCGGTCGCCGATCTTGAACTTGAACGGCACGTCAGCATTAACAGCGTCATACGTGGCTGCATGGGCCGGTAATATGCACACGGCGAACAGGAAGAACAGGGCCGCGAGTCGAAGTAAAGCAAAGTGGAGGCGGTGAGCCTTCACTGAAAGTGAAGCAGTCATTGGCGGAATTCTCCTCATAAAAATTTCCTGAATCGTGTAACGGGTGAGGGGAATCGGACACATATTCTGGTTCGCCCCAGCCCGCTGTATGTATTAAGCAATGCAGGGTGTTCCAGAGTCCTTCCGGCCCAGTTGCTTTTTTCTTACTTATTTGTG
>JBAIYI010000223.1:0-2834 GCA_037915955.1 Terriglobales bacterium | reverse complement strand
TTCACGATCGCCATCACGTCAGATTGCTTTACGCCGGGTGCGCAGAACTCCAGCGCGGCGGAGGGCGGTTTGCCGGGCGTGCACAGCCCGGCAACGCAGCGGCTGGCGTTGAAGTGGCGGCCGATCTCGTTTACCGCGGTAAAGAGCACGCTTTTCACGTTGGCCTGTCGGTAGATATTGCGCGTGATCTCGCTGATGCGCGCGATGTTGCCGAGCGAGACATCCGCTTCCGGAGCCGCTGCCGGTTTGGCCGCTGCCGCAGCGGGCTGAGGGCCGGCGTCCCTGTAAACCGGCGTGAAGGCAGCCGAAGCGTACAGATCGCGCAGCTTCTGGTTCTTCTGCTCCTCTCGCGGAAAGCTCTTGTGGATTCGCTCGATGCGCTCCAGCGCGCGGTTCCGCATTCCATACTGCAGGTAGATTTCTGCCTGCAGCATGAAATCTTCCAGCACCACCGGCTCAGCTTCATCATGCGCGGCTGCCGCAGCCGCTGCCGGAGTGATTGTGGGAGCAGGGGGTGGCGTGCTGTCCACCGATCGGTCCACCTTCTGGAAGCGGCTGGAAATTCTGCTGAGCTGCGATTGGTCGATCTTGCCGCGCAGCATGTCCAGCCGTTTGCCATGCCCGGGTTCATACGGATCGAGTTCGGCAGCGCGATCCAGCGTTTCGCCGGCGTGGCGGAACTCGCCGGAATCGTAGTACAGCTGAAACAGCTTCAGCAGGATGCGGCTGTACTCGTGCTCGAGCCCGGCGTTGCTGAAGATTTTTTCCAGATACTCGGCAAAACCCAGTGACAGCACGCGCCGGTCTGCCATGTCGAACATGGCTCCAAGGAACTCGCGCTTTCGTCCTGCCTTGGTTTCGTGGGACTCTGTTTTGCGCGCCAGCGCCAGCGCTCCCTGGGTGTCGCCCACATCGATGTACACGCCTATCAGCGAAGCAATCTCTTCCAGCTGTTGCGGATTTTTGGCGAATAGTTCCCACGCATACGGCTCCGCATCAGTGGGACGCCGCGACGCCATCAGCGCGTGCGAGTAAAGCTCCCTCAGTTCTTCCGTGCTCTGGTAACGGGTAACTACAGGCGTGATCACGTCAATGCATTCGGCCAGATGACCACGCGAGAACAGTCCGCGCGAGTACAGGTACACCGCTCGAGGGTTGATCGGATCCAGGCTGTAAGCGCGCTCGTAGAACTGAAAGCCGGCGCCGGGCGATTCTTCATCGCGCATCATCCCCAGTTGCACGTAGCTGGCGGCCGCGATCTTGGCCTCCCCCATCAGCGCGGCTTTGTCTCCCACACGCTGGTGGTTCTCCGCGGTGGGCGAGAGTTCCACAATTTTCCTGACCGCCGCCAGCGCCTGCGAATTCTTCCTTTGCTTCTCAAAGCCCGCCAGTGCGGTTTCGTACGCCTCCAACGCTTCGCGACGGTCTTTCCGTTCGATCAATTGAGCGTAGTGGTAGGTCTGGAGCGGAGTAGGAAGTGAAATCTTGGAAAGCTTCTTGAATGTGACGATACCCTTGGCAATGTCACCGACCTCTACTTCCTGCTCAAAAAGCTGGCTGAGCAGATTCACCGCTTCCTGTCCCCGTCCCAGCGCCAGGCAAAGATCGGCGGCAGTCTGGCGCACCTGATCATTACGAGGATCTTCCTGAAGGGCTGCCAGATACTCCTCCACCGCGGCTTCGGGCTTGCCCCGTTGCAGGTAGCGTTCGGCTTTTTCCAGTCTTTTGGAGATGTCCGGCATCGCAAAACAGACCCTCAGGGCGTCTCATGCAGGCAGGCCAGGAGTGTGGCTGAGGCTCAGGTTCGTTCATTTTATGCGGAATCCCTAGTCCACTCAATGGCTTGGCCGGAACCATCGGTGCAAGTACCTTGTGACGAACGCGATGTGTTAATCTCGCGCGACGCATCTTCCGCCCAAATCCCAATGAACACATCCCAATGACCGATCAGGAACAGGGACTCAAACGCGAGCTGACTGCCCGCCAGATGGCCATGGTGGCCGTGGGCGGCTCTATCGGCACAGGATTGCTGCTGGGCTCCGGGGCCGCGATTCAGGTCGCCGGTCCGGCCGTGGCCGTTACGTATCTGCTCAGCGCCGCAATCACCTGGACCGTCGCCATGGCTATGGGTGAAATGTCCATCCTGCATCCGGCTGCGGGCTCTTTCGGCGTCTATGCCGAGCTTTATCTCAATCGCTGGGCCGGCTTTATCGCGCGCTACGGCTACTGGTTCTCCGTCGTCATCGCCATTGGCTCCGAGTTGGTTGCGGCCGGAACCTACATGCGCGTCTGGTTTCCTCACACTCCGGTGGTGCTTTGGATGGCGATCTTCGGCGCGTTCCTGGTGGGCATCAACCTGTTCTCCGTCGCAGACTACGGCACCTTTGAATATTGGTTCGCGCTGATCAAAGTCGTTACCATCTTTGGGTTCATTCTCATCGGCACGGCGCTTCTTTTCGGGCAGCGCGTTCAGCCGCAGTATCTGGGGAACGGTGGCTTCGCTCCCAACGGCTGGCGTGCTTCGCTCATGGCAACATCGTTCGGTCTCTATAGCTTCCTTGGAATTGAAATGGTGGCCATCTCCTCGGGCGAAGCGCGATCAGGCGCAGAAGTCGCTGGCGCCACCCGGCTCGCTTTTGCCACGCTTATGTTTGTCTATGTCGGGGCCATGGCGGTGCTGGTCGGCGTTATGCCGTGGCGCAATGCCGGGGTGGCACAGAGCCCGTTCGTAACAGTCTTTCAGGTCGCCGGATTTCCCGCGGCAGGTGCGGTGATGAACTTTGTCGTGCTCACTGCCGCCCTCTCCGGAGCGAATGCCAGCCTTTACGTGACCT
>JBAIYI010000022.1:0-7802 GCA_037915955.1 Terriglobales bacterium | reverse complement strand
CAAGCACAGCACCTCGAAGGGCCGGCGCATTGAAGGGAAAGATCCATGTAGGCCCGGAATTCTTTGAGCCAATTTTGCCTGATGAGTTCGAGCTTTAAACGCTAGCGGCTAGACGCTAGAAGCTCGGGGCTGGCTATTGACCATCTTCGCTTTCCTCTGTTTTCCTTAAGGCAGCATGGAATTGCGTAAAGACCCGATCACCCGCTCGTGGGTGATTGTTGCCGACGAGACGGAGCGCGCCGCCCAGCCGGGGCATTGTCCGTTCTGCCCCGGATCGCCCAATGCGCCGCAAGTCATTACCACGCTGAACTCTGGAGAACCGGGAGCCGGGCCTGTGATGGCGATGGTTCATCCTGCGCCACTCTATCGTATTGAAGGCGAGCCGCACCGCCGCGCCGAAGGCATTTACGACGCCATGAACACCGTGGGTGCTCATGAAGTGCTGGTGCAAAGCATCCGTCACGATATTGAGCTGTGGCAGTCCTCCGACGTGGAAATCGCCCACTTCCTTACCCTGGCGGCGCAGCGCATTAATGATCTCAAGCAGGACACACGCTTCAAGTACGTGACCATGTTCAAGAACTACGGTCCGCGGGCCGGACAGGATTTTGATCATCCGGTTTCCGAGATCACGGCCACTACGTTTGTTCCGCGGCGCGTGCTCTACGAACTTCGCGCGTCCCGCGACTACTTTGCCGACAAAGAACGCTGCGTCTTCTGCGACACCCTGAACCAGGAGCTGCGCAATCCCATTCGGATCGTGGAGATGAATAGCAGCTACGTGGCTCTTTGCCCGTATGCTTCGCGGCTGCCTTACGAAACCTGGATCATGCCGCGACGGCACGAATCGTCCTTCGAGCGCTCGATTACGCTGCGCAGCGCGCAACTTCCGGAGCTGGCCTCTTTGATTCGGCATACCCTCCAGCGGGTCAACAGCGTCTCAGAGGCTTTTCATCTGGTGCTGCACACGGTCCCGAACACCTACCAGAAGTCGAACATTCTCCAGTACTGGCGCACCGTGGACGAGGACTACCACTGGCACATCGAGATTCTGCCGGTCGTGGCCACGAAAGCGAAGCCTTACTTCCTGAAAGAGGTCTACTTTACCCCCTTGCCCTCCGAGGTGGCGGCAGAGCGGCTCAGGAAGCTGGAAGTGCGGTAAACCGAGCCTTTGGCCATTAGCCCTTAGCCAGTGACGGTTCGTAAATCATTGAAAAGAAAAGTTGTTGGTAGAAATGCAGTACGAATCCGGCAGCCTCTCACCTGAACCATACAGAGCCAAGGGCCAACGACCAATTACCAAAGGCTGACTCATGTGCTCTCTATCACATTGCGGGGGTGCGATGGATGGCTATAATCTGCTTCGTAAGCTCCTAAGTATATGCCGCTGTTCTGGTTGCGAGTTGCGCTGGTGCTCTACGGAGTAGGCCTCGTCTACGCCCTTGCTGCGTTCTGGGGCGGACGTGAGATCCTGACTCGCATCACCATCCCGGCGGTCGCCCTGGGCATGAATTTCCATTTTGTGGCGTTGATTGAAAACGCCATGCTCAGCGGCGTCTGGGCCCCGGCCTCCATGCACGAGATGGAATCGCTTCTGGCGTTCGTGCTCATGGTCTTCTTTTTTGTGGTTTATGTGCGTTATAGAACCACCTCGCCGGGCATCGCAGTTTTTCCCCTCGCATTTCTTTTAACCCTCTCTGCTGGATCAGGCCCCTCGTCCACTGACATGTCTACGCCGCTGTTTGTCAGCCGGCAGTGGATTTATATCCATGTGGGCCTGATCTTCATTGGCTACTCGGCGCTGGTGTTCACCTTCGTGGCCAGCATCCTCTACCTGATGCAGGAGCGGACGCTCAAAAAGAAAAACCCAAAGGGCATCTGGAGCCGCCTGCCGGCGCTGGCCGTGATTGACGATATCGGGTACAAGTCGCTGCTCTGGGGATTCCCCTTCATGACGCTGGGGCTGATCTCCGGCGCCATTGTGGCTGAGGCGCGCGTCGGATCGCAGTACTTCCTCGACGCCAAGATTGCTCTCTCAATCCTGAGCTGGGTCCTCTACATGATCCTGCTCTACACCAGATGGAGCGCCGGCTGGCGTGGCCGCCGGGCCGCTTATCTTGCCACCTTCGCGTTTGCCACCGCCGTGCTGGCCTGGGCTGCCAACAGTCTTAGCCGCACTCACAGGTTTATCGCTCCATGAACTTCCAGCTCATCGGCGTAAACCACAACAGCGCTCCGCTGGACGTCCGCGAGCGCCTGGCGGTTCCTGAGCCCAAGCTGCCGGAGGCCATTGGCGCCTTGGTGAAGCAGCCCGGGGTGGAAGAGGGCATGCTGCTCTGCACCTGCAATCGCGTAGAAGTTCTTACCAGCACCAAGCAGGCCACCGATCTACGCCCATTTCTCCAGGATTACTTCGGGCTGGCTCCGGACGCGATCCAGCCTCACCTCTACGAATTCCAGCAGCGTGACGCCGTGCGCCACGTCTTCCGCGTGGCTTCGAGCCTCGATTCCATGGTGGTTGGCGAGCCTCAGATTCTCGGCCAGGTAAAAGAAGCTTATGCCGTTGCCCGCGGACTTGGCGCGGTACATTCTGCGCTGGAAGCACTGCTCTCGCGCGCATTCGCGGTAGCGAAGAAGGTTCGTTCCGAGACGGCGATCGGCAGCTCCAGCGTTTCCATTGCTTCAGTAGCAGTGCAGCTCGCGGAAAAGATTTTCGGTTCCCTGGAAGGCAAGACGGTTTATCTGATCGGCGCCGGCAAGATGGCCGAGCTTGCAGCGCGCCACCTGATTGGGCACGGTGCAGGGAAGATCATCATCAGCAATCGCACGCACGAGCGTGCGCTCCAGATGGCCGAAGGGTTTGGCGGCGAAGCGGTGCCGTTTAACGAGATGTACCACGCGGCCAGCCACGCCGACATCATCCTGACCTCCACCGGCGCGCAAGACCCGCTGTTCCGGCGCGAGCACGCCGAGAAGCTGCTCAAAGGCCGTCGTAACCAGCCGGTGTTCTTCATCGATATCGCCGTGCCCCGTAACGTCGATCCGGAAATCAACAAGCTGGACGGCGTCTTCCTCTACGACGTGGACGATCTCCAGTCGGTGGCCAGCAGCAACAGCGCTGAGCGCAAAAAAGAAGCTGAGCGGGCCGAGCAGATCATTGAGATGGAGGTCGACCGCTTCTCCCAGCGCATGAAGACGCTGGAAGTGGTTCTGACCATTGTCTCGTTGCAGGAGTACTGCGAGACCATCCGACAGGCAGAAGTGGACCGCATTCGCGGCAAGCTTGGAACCATCACTCCCGAGCAGGAGGCGGCAATTGAGGGCATGACGCGCGGCATCATCAACAAGCTGCTGCACACCCCAATTACCACGCTCAAGTCCACAGCCGCGCATCCTGAAGCCGAGACCATTCATGAGATGATCCGGCGCATTTTCAACCTCAACAATCTCAACGGAAAGCCCAGAGGCTAATGGCAAATCTACGGATCGGTTCGCGTGGTTCCCAACTGGCGCTGTGGCAGGCCAATTACGTGGCGTCCCTGCTGCGCGGGCAGGGGCACCAAGTGGAGATTGAAATCATCAAGACCACCGGCGACAAGATTCTTGACGTCGCGCTGGCCAAGGTCGGAACCAAGGGCATGTTCACCAAGGAGATTGAGGAAGCCCTGGCCGCCCGCCGTGTCGATCTCGCTGTCCATAGTCTTAAAGATGTGCCGACGGAACTCGATCCCCAATTCACGCTCGCAGCAATCATGAAGCGCGAAGATCCGCGTGACGCGTTCATCTCCGTTAAGTACTCATCGCTCGACGAACTCCCACGTGGCGCGAAGGTCGGCACCAGCAGCCTGCGACGGCAGTGTCAATTAAAAGCCGTTCGTCCCGATCTAGAGATTTTTCCGCTGCGCGGCAACGTGGACACCCGCCTGCGTAAACTTGAAACCGGCGAATACGACGCCATCATCCTTGCCGCGGCAGGCGTGAAGCGTCTCGGACTCGATAAGCATGTGAAATCGCGCATCTCCGTAGACGTGATGTGCTCGGCTGTCGGCCAGGGTGCGCTGGCCATTGAGGCGCGCGCGAATGACGCGCAGGTGCTGCCGTATCTCGAATTCCTGAATGATCAAGATACCCGGACCGCCGTTCTCTGCGAGCGCGCGGTGCTGGGCAGCATGGGCGGAGGCTGTCAGGTTCCCATAGGCGCTTTTGCTGAAGTCCAGAGCGGCGCGATTATGCTGCGCGCCATGGTCGGCCGGCCGGATGGCAGCGAAGTTCTGCGCGAGACCGCGCAGGGAACTGATGCTGAGAAGCTTGGCCGCGAGACCGCGGAAAAGCTGTTGCGCCGAGGCGGAAACAAGATCCTGGAAGACGTCTACCAGCAGGGCGTCGCCGTGCCGAGCCAGCCATGAGCGCGGATCCGGCTGCAATTGATGCCGCCACCAGGCCTCTGACGGGCTGGCGCATTCTGACCACGCGTGCGAGCAAGCAGTCCGGCGGGCTCTCGCAGCCTTTGCGCGAGCTTGGGGCAGAAGTGATTGAAATTCCGACCATCGAGATTCGGCCTCCGGAGAGCTATAAACCGCTCGATAAAGCGCTCAAGGACATTGCTGTCTATCGCTGGCTGATTTTGACGAGCGTGAACGGCGCGGAAGCAGTCTTTGACCGGCTGGAGAAGCTGGGATTATCAGCGAGTGCTCTCGGCCATCTTCAGATTGCCGCCATCGGCCCAGCCACGCAGAAGGCCATTGAAGAGCGCGGCCTGAAAGTTGCAGTCACTCCGCAAAAATACATTGCCGAATCTGTGGTTGAAGCTTTACGAGGTAAGACGGAAGGGAAGCGGGTGCTCCTGGCCCGCGCCAAAGTCGCCCGCGACGTGCTCCCCAACGAACTGCGTAAAGCCGGCGTTGCCCTCGATGTGGTAGAAGCCTACGAGACAGTGATTCCGGCGGACGCGAAATCGAACTTGCAGAAGATATTTGCTTCTGTAGCCAGCCGGCCACACATCGTCACCTTCACCAGCTCATCGACTGCTAACAATTTCCTCTCGCTGCTCGGACCAGATTGTCAAAACATTCTGAAGAACGTTGCACTCGCGTCCATCGGGCCTGTTACCAGCAATACTCTCCGGACAGCCGGCTTTCCGCCCACCGTTGAAGCGCGTGAGTACACCATGCAGGGGCTGGTGAACGCAATCTCGGAGCACGCAGCAAAGCGCGCCTAAGACGTTGGCACTGCCGCTGCCGTCATACTTAGTCGTAGATATTGCAGCCGCATTTCTCCGGCGGCACATACTTCTTTAAGAAATCGGCAACGCGGGTCCAGGCGTCAATCTGGTTCTCCACTTTTGCGAATCCGTGGCCCTCATTTTCGTAGACCTTCAATTCCGCCACGCCGCCGCGCTTCTTGACTGCGCTAGCCACCTGCTCCGCTTCGGTGCGCGGGCATCGTGGATCGTTGCCGCCGGCCAGCAGCAGCAGGGGAGCCTTAATGTGGTCGATGAAGTTAATGGGCGAGCGTTCCTGCAAACGCGCTTTGTCCTTTACCGGATCGCCCATGGTAGAGATGTGGTACTCGCGTAAGGAGGGATCTTCATTTTCGATTTCGGTGAACCAGTTGACGAACGGAACAATAGGCACGGCGGCGGCCCAGAGATCGGGCGCTTTGGTAACGGCCATCATGCTGAGATAACCGCCATAGCTTCCGCCTACAACGGCCACTTTTTTCGGATCGATAAAGCCAGTCTTTTTCATCCACTCAGCCGCAGAGATTACATCCTCCAGATCGCCACCGCCCATGTCGTGGCGATTGGCGTCTTCGAACTCTTTGCCAAAGCCGGTTGAGCCCCGGTAATTTGGCGCGATCACGAAATAGCCCTGATTTACCAGGTACTGGATGTAGCGAATGAAGGAGTTCTGCAATTGTGAAGTCGGACCTCCGTGGATCGCAACCACCGCGGCGTTCCGTCCGTTCTTTTCCGCGTTGAAGGGCACGTAGACGAAAGCCGATATCTGCCACTTTCCGTCTTTACTCGGATAATGGACCAGGTGCGGCTCCACCATGTCTTCGCTGCGCAGCCCTCCTACAAGGGAGTGCGTGATCTGCAATGATTTCAGAGTGGCAAGATCGTAGGTCCAGAGATCGGGCGGCGCATTCGCACTTTCATGGAGAAACAGCAGGCGCGCGCCATCATGGCTAAAGCCGGTTTCCGCCGTCTCTGAACCAATGAACGAGTTCATGCCCTTCGCCACCGGAAGCGCGTGCGCGTTTTTTGCCGCCAGATCGTAAACCAGGATTTCCTGGTTGCCGTCTACGTTGGCGCTCCAGGTCACATGCTTGCCGTCGCGCGAAAAGCCACCTGAGCTGACCTCCCACTTGTCATTGGTGAGCCAGGTGATCTTCTTTGTGGCAATGTCGAGCAGCGCTGCGTTTTCGTAGCCGTTGCCGGCATTTGATGTGATGAGCAGGGTCTTCCCATCCGGGGAAATGTCTGTCGCCTGGAAATTCTGCTCGCCCTGATGCGGTGTCAGGTTCGTGGCTTTCCCGCCGGCCGCGCTCACGATGAATATATCTGAGTCTTTGGCGTCGGCCCGCTGCTGCGTGAAGACGATCCATTTCCCGTCTTTCGACCAGATGGAATACGCGTTGCTAAGTTGTGCCGGCGTGTTGCTGGTGATGTGGGTGACTTTCTTTGTCAGAATATCGATCGTGTCAATCTCCCAGTTCGGCGACGACTTGGGCTTCACGCTGTAGGCGATCTTCTCTCCATCCGGTGACCACACGGCGCCCTCCTCCCTGATCTCCGGGGTATTAGTGAGATTCACCACCTGCCCGTTGTCGACGGAAACCATAAACAGGTCCCACTGCTCGTTCCCGTCATAATCCGAGTTATAAGCGATCCAGCGGCCCTTGGGGGACCATGCAATATTCAACTGGCGCTGGTTGCTCACGGTGAGTTGCGTGGGCCAGCCGCTTTGCGAAGACACCACCCAGATGTTGTGCCGACCGCTGATGTTACTGACAAATGCGATCTGCTTGTCGTCAGGCGACCAGGTGCTGTCGCCAACGGCATGTGTCATGTACAGCTTTTCAATGGTGAAGGGCTGAACAAGGGGGTTCTGCCTGGAGGTGATCTGTGCCGGATCGGTGATTACCCCACGCGAAACGGCTGGTGCCTGGCTCTGCGCAAATGCGTTACAGCCGAGCAATAAAATGGCCGCAAGCATACTTCGTACGGCTAAACGGGTTTCGATCGCACGAATTTTGGCAATCATGACATTCCTGAAAATCTGATTAGGGCGTTGCGTTCTTGTGAATCTCCACGGTAGACCAGGTTTTGTCGGCGGCGTGGCAGAGCGTCTCCAGCGGGCATTCCGCGCATTTCGGTTTGCGAGCAATGCACAGCGCGCGCCCGTGGTGAATGATCTGGTGCGAGAATTCGATCCACTTTGATTGCGGCAGCACCTTCATCAGGTCCTGCTCGATATTCTTAGCGTCATCGCTCTTCGTCAGTTCCAGGCGCCGCGAGATGCGGTGCACGTGCGTGTCTACCACTACACCGATCGCTTTGTGGAACCACGTGCCCAGCACCACATTGGCGGTCTTGCGCGCGACGCCAGGCAGGGTGAGCAGTTGGTCCATTTCCTGTGGCACCTGCCCGCCAAAGCTCTCGAGAACCCCCTTCGCCGCGCCAACCAGCGATTTGGCTTTATTGCGGAAGAAGCCGGTCGACTTGATGAGTGGTTCAAGCTGTTCCGGCTTGATTGCCGCCAGCGACTGTGGCGTCGGATACTGTCGAAAGAGCTCAG
>JBAIYI010000190.1:0-2051 GCA_037915955.1 Terriglobales bacterium | reverse complement strand
GATCAACGCAGCCACGCGTCCCCAATATTCGTATGACGTATTGGTGTAAAAGATCTTCGGCGCCGTGTGCGACTTCAGCGGCGCGTCCAGCAGTCCGGCAGTCTCGTGCGTCTCCGGATCGGTCTGCGGCGTATCGGTGAAAGGGAACAGGTCAGTAGGATAGAAGACGCTCGACATGGGCTGCGCATCGCGCGAGGGCTGGGCAAAGCGATGGTTGAAGCTGCCGCGTCCTGCGCCGGCCACGTGTGAGATCACGCCGTCCATAACCTGCCGGCCTTCTTCATCGGCATTGAAATCCTGATAAAGGAAGTGGCGCAGGAAGCGCCCGCTCTGCGAGATTCCCACCGCATAAACGCGCTGTACCGGCGCCAGCCCGAGCGGCTCATTTTTCAGGTAGCTGAGAAAGTCACGCACCGCCGCCAGTCCCAGCCCGGCCACGGCGGGATCCTGAGCGGTGTAAACCACTTCATAGATCCGGCCCGGAGTGAAGCCGGACTTCAGGTGAATGAAGTGCCGGTCTTCCGTGAGCTTGCCGTTCACCTCGCGGCCAAAACTCCACTGTTCGCGCGGGACCACCTGGCGCTGGCCGTCGCGGGTGTCGCGCACGGTGAGCACGTTCTGCGGGCTGGCAGGATCAGCCACCGCATAGCTTTCACCGCCGTTCGGGCCCAGCAGGATGTGGCCAAGCGGCCAGTCAGAAGTTTTCTTCGCCGGCGTAAAGTCTCCGCGTACCAGCCCGCGTAGCGGCTTCCCCTCAGCGCCCTTTGCGAAAAGTGGTGTCAGTCGCAGGTTCTGCGGCAGGCCAGTGAGGTCCCCTTCCCAGCCCAGCCACGCGATGGTGTAGCCACGGCGCATGAGAAAGCCGTCACCAAATTCGCCGTATTCGCCCTCACGGCCATCCACAATGTTGAGAATGCCCTTGCCGCCCCGGTTGGAAACCTCAAACAGCACCGAGTGGTTGCCCTTGTTCATTTCTTTCGGTCGCAGAACGTAGAAATCGCAGTAGAACTCCACCAGGCCGCGCTTGTTTTTGTCGGCCAGGTTCAGGTCAACAATCTGCTTGTTGTGCGGATTCGCCGGATCCAGCAGGATCATAACGCGTCCCGTGATCTTCTCGTACGCGCCCACATTTCCAAATGGCTTGCCGTTGAGCACATCCGTGCGGGCGGTAATGGCCACGTTGCCCACGCGGGCCCAGCAGTTGGAGAACATGAGGACGGCGATCACGGTTATCAACAGGGAACGGCGACGCATTTTGGAAAACCTCCGGGGAAGTTGAACAGTTTACAATAAGGCCGCACTCAGCTTGCAGAGCGTGATTGGTTATCGGCCCGAAGGTAACTTGGGCTTTGCGCCTGCAGATTTAGAACTGCAGTCGACTTCCGGAACCGGAGAAAACGCATATGAAAAAGTTCCTCTCTTTCTTCTTCGCAATTGCCATGGTCTCTCCGCTGCTTCGCGCGCAAGAGCATGAAGCCGACCGCGTCAAGAACGCGGGTGAAGTGCTGAAAGAAATCCTGAACATCCCGGACAACATCCCAAAATCGATCCTCGACGACGCCGAGTGCGTGGCCGTCTTCCCGTCAGTGAAGAAGTTTGCCGTCGGGCTCGGTGGCAACTACGGTCGCGGGGTGATGACCTGCCGCAGCGGTGCGCATTTCACCGGCCCATGGGGACCTCCGGCCATGATGGCCCTTGAGGGCGTGAACTTCGGCTTCCAGCTTGGCGGGCAGGCAACTGATTTCGTGCTGCTGGTGGTGAATCCCAAGGGGCTGGAGTCGATCCTCAAGAGCAAGGTCAAGCTGGGCGCGGACGCAGCCGCCGCCATCGGACCCAAAGGCCGTGACGCGCAGGCCGCCACTGATGTGCTCATGCATGCCGAAATCCTGACTTATTCGCGCTCACGTGGGCTGTTTGCCGGGGTGTCGCTGGAAGGCTCAACCCTGCGCGCCGACAACAGCGCCACAGAAAAGCTTTACGGCCGCAAGCTCTCCGCGCGTGAAATCGTGATCGATCACAAAGCGGCTACCCCGCCTTCGGGACGCCTGCTG
>JBAIYI010000731.1:0-19090 GCA_037915955.1 Terriglobales bacterium | reverse complement strand
AGCAGGAAGTTGCTCAGCCGCATCTCGCCGCTGGTGCGGATCACCAGGTCAAGTTCCGGCAGGTTGCTGGTATAGAGATGCTGGTTGATCAGGTCTTCATCGATCTTCAGGTGCTCGATGCCGCCGTTGTTCGCCGCTGCGTTCACAATCGCCTTAACCGCATCCACAATTTCTGAGCGCGAGCCGTAATTCAACGCCAGAGTGAGTACCATGCCGGTATTGTGCGAAGTCTGTTCCTTGGCCCAGGCCATGCGCTCCTGCACCTCCTGCGGCAGCAGGTGCACCCGCCCGATAAACTGCAGCCGTATGTTGTTGCGCTGCATCAGGTCAAGTTCGTTCTTTAAATAGCGGTGCAGCAGCTTCATCAGGAAGCTGATCTCGCCAGGCGGGCGGCGAAGAAAGTTCTCCGCGGAAAAAGCGTAAAGCGTCACAGCCGGCAGATGAATGCGGGCGGCGGTCTCAATCACGTAGCGGACGGACTCCACACCCCGTCGGTGCCCGGCAATGCGTGGCAGGTGCCGGCGCTTGGCCCAGCGGCCATTGCCGTCCATGATGATGGCTACGTGTTTCGGGAACTGGCTAGGATCCAACTGGCTGTAAAGTTCAGCCTCTTTGCGGTCCAGCCCTTCGGGGATCGTGCGCAAAACTGCCTCTCAATATCTAGTGTATACGCCGGGCGTATCGGCGCGGTTCATCGGATGGAGCGAAGGTCCAACCGGCTGATCTGCTTCATTTATCGTACTCTAAACCCCTGTCCTATGAAGTAGTTTCTGCCACTCCGGGCGGCGCTGCCTGCAACGGTCGTTGCCCCGGCGTAATTTGCCGCTCTTGATTCCGATTCTTGCCTGCCATTCTGCCTGCGGTGTATAGTCTGCTTCTATAGTGGCGTAATCCGCGTGTTAATTGGCAAGGCCCAATTCGGCAAGAGCAGGTTGTGGCGCTGGACAGCGCTGGCCTGCGTCCTGCTGGTCGTACTCATGACCGGGGTGGAATCTGTCCACGCTCACTCAGGTGTGCCGAATGGCAGGACGTCAAGTTCCTGTGCTATCTGCATTTCAGTCCACGCGAACGCACCGGCTGTCTCTTACCATCCTCTGCCAACTCTGGCCGCCGTGGATATGGTGGCAGTGCCTTTCCAGACACAAGGCAAAGGGACCTCTGCTGAACTCAGTCTTTTCATCCGTCCTCCGCCGGCGGCTTGATCCTGTTCCTTTGGTTCGAGCTTAGATTCTAAAAATCCGGTCCTCATTAGGAGGGGAACTGATGTTTCGGGCATCCCTCTTGCTTGCAGCTTTTCTGCCGGCGAATTTCGTATTCGGGCAGACCACATTTTCGATGAACGCGCCTTCCTCGGCTGGAGCGCAAACAGCGCCGCAGCAGCAGGCTCCGGCTGTTCCGCCGTCGCGTCCGCCTGTGCCAGCGCGAATGATCACGCTGGATGACGCCATCACGCTGGCCATAGCGAACAGCCCTTCGCTGAGAGCCAGCCAGACGCAGATTCAGCAGAACCAGGCGCAGGAGATCACGGCGAACCTGCGGCCCAATCCCACCTTCCAGGGCGACTCACAGTTCATCCCGTTCTTCACTCCCAGCCAGCTTACGGAGAACGTTGAACAATACGACGTTGGCGTGGGTTACACGTTTGAACTGGGAGGCAAGCGGCACAAAAGGCTTCAGGCTGCCCGCGACCAGACGGCCGTAACCGCCTCCCAGGTCGCCGACACGCAACGGTCGCTCACCTTCAATGTGGCCCAGCAGTTCATCAATGTCCTTCTCGCCAATTCAAACCTCCAGTTGGCGCAAGACGACCTCAAGAGCTTCCAGCAAACGGTAGACATCAGCCAGGAACGCTATCGAGCCGGCGACATCAGTGAAGGCGATTACCTCAAGATCAAATTGCAGTTGCTTCAGTTTCAGACTGACGTGACGGCCGCACGCGTGGCCAAAGTGCAGGCCCAGAGCAGCCTGCGCCAGTTGATTGGGTATGCCGCCCTGCCCCACGACTATGAGGTCGCCGGCGAGCTGAAGTATCAGCCGCTCAAAGCACGGCTGGAGGACCTTCAGGCCAAAGCTCTGCAAGAACGCCCGGATTTGCGAGCGGCCCAGAAGGGCATCACTGCGGCCAAAAGCCAGGTCACTCTCGCAAAAGCCAATGGCGTTCAGGATTTGAACTTCTCCACCAACTTCTCCCACACGCCGGGTCTGAACTCGCTTTCCTGGTTCGTCAGCATTCCCATACCGGTCTTCGATCGCAATCAGGGTGAGATCGCGCGCACTCGGTTCGCGCTCACCCAGAACCAGCTCACCGCCAAAGCGGCCGAGGACACGGTGATGACAGACGTCGCTAATGCCTGGGAGTCGGCCGCCAGCAATCAGGAAGTCGTCCAGCTGTATGAATCCGGATATCTGAAAGAGGCGCAGGATTCGCGCGACATAAGCGCCTATGCCTACCGAGCCGGCGCCGCTGCTCTTCTCGACTTTCTTGACTCTGAGCGCAGTTACCGCGCCACACAGCTTGCTTATCGCCAGGCGCTCGCCGCCTACATGCTCAGCCTTGAACAGCTTCGCCAGGCAGTAGGCACAAGGAGCTTGCCATGAAGCGCAAACCCAGTTCGCTCATTCGCGCCGAAAACATCGCCATTACGCTCCTGTTCACGAGCTTTGTGCTCATGACTGCCTGCTCAGGAGGAAGTCCTAAAGCGAAGACCGACGACTCGAATGGTTCCGGCGCCAATCCTGACTTATTCACTGTTCCGAAAGAACAGCTTGGGCACGTGCAGGTTGTCACTGTTCAGGCCACGGACTTCCCTCGAATTCTCCGCCTGACTGGGGCCGTAGCGTTCAACGGTTTTCTTACCACTCCTGTGATAACGCAAGTGGGCGGCCCGGTGAGCCGGATTATCGTTTCCCCCGGGCAGCAGGTCCACAAGGGCGAACCGATGTTGTACGTCAGCAGCCCAGACTACTCTCAGCTGCGCGCCAACTTCCTGAAGGCCCGTGACGCACATGCCTTGGCGCACAAGAACTATGTTCGAGCCCAGGACCTCTATGCGCATCACGCGGTCGCAGAACGCGATCTGCAGGCTGCAGAATCGGCCGAGATTCAGGCCCAGGCTGACCTCCAGTCCGCGGAGCAGTCGCTGAAAATCCTTGGCATTCCTCAACCGGAGACCCTGGCCGAGCACCCCGTCTCGCCTGAGGTTCCGCTGATCGCGCCGCTCACCGGTGAAGCTGTAGAACGCTTGTGCGCCCCCGGACAGCTGATCCAGGCAGGCGTGACCCAGTGCTTCACGATTTCCGACATGAAGACCGTCTGGGTGCTGGCGAACGTCTACCAGGACCAGCTCGCGTACGTGCACGTGGGCGACCCGGTGACCATTAAGACCGATGCGTACCCTGACGTATTTCACGGACGCATTTCATTCATGGGCGCGGCGCTCGACCCGACTTCGCGCACTTTGCAGGCGAGGATTGACACCGCGAATCCGAACGGCAAGCTCAGAAAAGACATGTACGTCACCGCGACAGTCGTCGCCGGCAAGATCAGCAACGCCTTGCTGGTCCCCGATTCGGCAGTGCTGCGTGATGCCGAAAACGAACCATTCGTTTACGTGGAAGTGCGTCAGGCGCAGTTCGCGCGCCGGCCAGTAAAGCTCGGCGGAAGCGACAGCGGCAAGACTCAAGTCGTCAGCGGACTCAAACCCGGAGAGCAGGTAGTCGGCGATGGCAGCCTCTTCCTGCAGTTTGCGAACTCTGGGCAGTGATCTGAGGTTGGGGGAAGTTCGAGAGGAACACGCCGAACGAAGCCCAACAGGCGCTGAGTTCGGCCGTTACAGGAGTCTCGTGCTGTTGGCAGCGAAGAGGATCTTCAGCGGTTTGGAGCGGAGCGACAGAAAAGAATGATTCATCGCATAGTACAAATGGCTCTTCGCCAGCGCTTTCTCGTGCTGGCGCTGGTGCTGTTGCTGATCGTCGCCGGAACCGTCGCATTCCAGCGCATGCCGGTGGACGCCTACCCGGACCTCGCTCCGCCCATGGTTGAGATCGTCACGCAGTGGCCCGGCCACGCGGCCGAAGAAGTCGAACGGCTGATCACCCTTCCGCTGGAAGTGGAATTCTCCGGCGCGCCCAAGATGGAGGTGATGCGCTCCATCTCGCTATATGGGCTTTCTGACATCCGCCTCACCTTTGAAGACGGCACTGATAATTACTTTGCCCGCCAGGTAATCTTCCAGCGCGTCGGTGATGCACAGCTTCCTTCGGGCGTGACTCCGAGCATGGCGCCGCTTTTCAGCCCCAGCGGCCTGGTCTACCGCTACGTCTTGGAAAGCCCTGACCGAAGCCCGCAGGAGCTGAAGACGATTGAGGACTGGGTGGTGGAGCGCGCCTACCGCGCCGTGCCCGGCGTGGCTGACGACTCCGGCCTGGGCGGCACCGTAATGCAGTACCAGGTGCTGCTCGATCCCGCTCGGCTCTACGGTTACCACATGACCGTGCAGCAGGTCATGCAGGCGCTCTCCAATAACAACTCAAATGCCGGCGGAGGATTTTACTCGCAGGGTGGCCAGTTCTATTACGTCCGTGGCGTTGGCCTGGTCCAGAACACAAACGATATCGGCAATATCATTGTGGCCAGCGTCAAGGGCACCCCGATCCGCATTCGCGACGTAGGCGATGTCACGATTGGCCACGCCCCCCGCCTGGGACAGTTCGGCTTCCAGACACACGCTTCCAACCAGGATGACGCCGTGGAAGGCATCATCCTGATGCGCCGCGACGAGCAGGCGCAGGAAGTGCTCAAAGCCGTGCAGAAGAAAACGGACGACCTGAACAACTCAGTCCTGCCGAAAGACGTAAAGATCCGTCCTTTTTACGATCGCAGCGATCTCGTCAAGCTGACCACGGATACCGTGGAAGGAAACCTTGTCCGCGGCATGATCCTCGTGGTGCTGGTGCTGCTGTTCTTTCTCTTTAATATTCGCGCCGCAATCATCGTTTCGCTCACCATACCGCTGAGTCTTTTGTTTGCGTTCGTGGTGCTGCACGCCCGCAACGTCTCGGCAAACCTGCTCTCCATTGGCGCAATCGATTTCGGGATCATCATTGACGGCACTGTGGTGATGGTGGAGAACATCTACCGGGAACTGGCAGAACGCCACGGGCAGGAATACAAGCTTACGGACGTGATTCTGGCCGCCGCGGCCGACGTCGACCGGCCCATTTTCTACTCCGTTGCGGTAATCATCGCCGGCTATCTGCCGATCTACGCGCTCAGTGGCCCTTCGGGCAAGCTCTTCCACCCGATGGCAGACACCATGTCGTTCGCTCTCATCGGCGCTCTGCTCCTCACCCTGACTCTCGTTCCTGTACTCGCGTCCTATTGGTTCAAATCCGGGATCAAAGAAAAAACTAACCATGCCTTTGAATGGATCAGGGGCGTTTACACGCGTCAGTTGGATTTCTGCCTCGAACATCGCCGGCTCACGCTTGCGGTGGCGGGGCTGCTCTTTGGGCTCACACTGTTGCTCGCGCCGTTTATCGGTGGAGAGTTCATGCCTCATTTGGACGAAGGCGCGCTGTGGTTCCGCGCCACGATGCCGTACACAATCTCATTTGAGGAATCCAGCAAGATCGTGCCGCAGGTTCGCAACATTCTCATCTCGTACCCCCAGGTGACGGTAGTTGGCTCGGAGCACGGACGCCCGGACGATGGAACCGACCCCACTGGCTTTTTCAACGCAGAGTTCTATGTTGGCCTGAAGCCGTACGGAGACAAGTCCTGGCACGGTGAGATTGATACCAAAGAAAAGCTTGTGGAAGCGATCGACAAAAGGCTGAAAGCGTTTCCAGGGATCATCTTCAACCACACACAGCCTGCTGAAGATGCCGTCGACGAGGCCCTCACCGGCCTGAAAAGTTCGCTGGCAGTGAAAATCTATGGCAGCGACCTCCAGGTGCTCGAGCACAAAGCACTGGAGATCAAGAAAGTGCTGGAAGGCGTTCCCGGGTTTACCGAGCTGACCGTGGTGCGTGAGCTAGGGCAACCAAGCCTGAACATCAACGTGGATCGGGAAAAGATTGCGCGTTATGGCATTAACGTGTCTGACGTGGAAGCCGTGATTCAGGCCGCGGTGGGCGGCCAGGCCGCAACTCAGGTGGTCCAGGGGGAAAAGCTGTTTGATCTTGTTGTTCGCATGCAGCCGCAGTTCCGCAGCAACGCCGAGCAGATCGGCAACCTGCTGGTGGGCACGCCGGACGGCCAGCAGATTCCCATCAGTCAGCTTGCCAGTATCGAACAGGGCAATGGCGCCTCATTTATCTATCGCGAAAACAACTCGCGTTACATCGGCGTGCAGTACAGCATTGAAGGGCGTGATTTGCAGCGCGCCGTGGAAGAGGGCCAGGCTACGGTGAAGAAGAACGTCAGCATTCCCGCCGGATATCGCACAGAGTGGGGCGGCGAATATGACCAGTTCATCGCCGCGAAGCAGCAGCTCAGCATCATCGGGCCGCTCGCCGTGCTGCTCATCTTCTTTATCCTCTTCGCGCTCTACGGCAACTTCAAATTTCCGGCCATCATCGCCCTGGACGTGGTGCTCACCGAACCCGTAGGCGCGTTGATCGCCCTCAAGCTCACGCACACACCATTCAGCGTATCGTCCGTGTTGGGCCTGCTGGCGTTGATGGGAGTCTCGGTTGAGACGGGCGTGATTCTCGTCTCCTATATCAACAAAATGCGCCGCGAAGGAATGGACATCGGCACGGCAACGCGTGAAGCCGCGCTGCTTCGGCTGCGCCCGATCATGATGACAGCTCTGGTGGCGTGCCTTGGCTTGCTGCCTGCGGCGCTTTCCACCGGCATCGGCTCAGACACGCAAAAGCCTTTTGCCATTGTGATCGTTGCCGGCCTGATCTCGCGACTGTTCCTGGGCTTCTTTGTGAATCCTGTGCTTTATCGCACAGTGGCGCGTGAAGGCGACGTACTGCAGGTGTGATGCCTGCAAACCGGACTTCTCAGCTTGCGATGGCTCTTCGAGCCGGAAATATCAGGCTGATCACAAACAGCACCGCACAGACCATGACAATCGCGGGAGCCGGAGTCGTCATCTTCCACAGTGTCGAACTGGCCAGATAACCAAGAAGCACGGCAATCAGGCTTGCACCTGCGGAAGCCGCCAGAAACCCGGAGATATTACTCGCCAGCTGTCTGCCAATGGCGGCAGGCAGAATCAAGAGTGCGCTGGCCAGCAGCGCTCCCATGTAGCGCAGCCCTACCAGCACCACCAGGCTGAACAGCAGCAAAAAATAAAGATCGAGCCGCCGAACTTTCACCCCAGAAGTGGCTGCCAGTTCCGGCGAGAAGATTGAAAGCACCAGCCGGTCTTTCAAGCGAAACAAAGCCATCACAGACCCAATCACCACAAGCCCGCCCAGAACAAAGCTGGTAAGAGAAATCTGCTGAAAGGACCCGAACAACGCTTCAAGAATATCCTCTCTTGGCGTTATGGCTGCACCGATTGCTACTGCCGTGGCGAATACCACACCGATAGCTGCTTCAACGGCAAGCCCGGTTTTTGTCTGCAATCTCCAGATCAGCAATGTTCCCAGCATGAGTGCTGCTCCGCCACCAACCAGCGGATTGATTTTCAGCAGGAATGCAATGCCCAGCCCCGGTAATGCCAGATGTGAGATTACGTCGCTGGCCAGCAACATGCGCTTCATCAGAGCAAAGCTGCCCACCAGTCCGGCTGCCAGGGCGATGAGCAGCGCCAACAGCAGGGCGTATATCTCGCCGGCGCTCATCGATGCTCCTCCACATGCTGGTAGTAGCGCGGCGGGGCGGAGTAGAGCTCTTCCAGCAGCTCCGGGGTAAGCACGTCGCGCGGAGCGCCCATGCATGGATGACCTTTGCTCAGGCACAACACGGTATTCGCATAGCGGTAGACAATGCTCAGATCGTGGGAGATCAGGATGAGTGTAATCCCGCGCTCAATCTGAAGATCGTGAAGCAGTTCATAAATCCGTTCTTCTGTGATCTCATCCAGGCTGGCCGTTGGTTCATCGAACAGGAGAACATTCGGCTGGCCTACCAGCGCAAACGCAATCAGTGCTTTCTGAAATTGTCCGCCGGAGAGCACGCCGATACGTGTGTCGAGCAATTCCGGGCCCAGCCCCACACGCTGGCAGACGGCGTGAACCTCGGCATCGCCAACATTAAGCAGTGTTGCTTTGGCGCGCAGCAGATCGCGAAAGTGGATTGGAAGCTGGCGATCGGCGGTGATCCTCTGCGGCACGTAGCCGAGCCGTGTCCCGGCGCTCCACCGCACATTTCCTTTATACGGAACCAGCCCCATCAGCGCATTGAGCAGCAGCGTCTTGCCCGCGCCGTTCGGGCCGATGATCGCCAGGCAGTCTCCCGGTTTCACCTCAAAGGTGAGGCTGCGGATAATCGATCTCCCGCCCGCTTCAACGCTGAGATCGCGCACCGAAAGCAGGGGCTTGAGTTTGGCTATCTGATCCAAATGGGCCACCCGGACACTTCTAATTAGGATGTCCGGCCAATCTGTGTTGTTCCCCGCAAACAGCCGCAAGTCCCGAGTACCTCTCCCGCAGCAGCTCTTGTCCTTGCCAAGTGGGCTAGAATTGGTGGATGCAGTCCAAGGCCAGCCCGGAAGTGATTCAGGCCTTTGCCGCTCTGGTGGATTCCAAGATCGGAGACGAGCGGATTGACTTGTTGCGTGCCGCCCTGACCTTCGCCCGCATCGAATATCCCAACATCGATACTGAGCTTTATGTACGGCGTGTTGAGGCCCTGGCCCGCCGCGTAACCGCCCGGATTTCCGACTATGAAGAGCCTTCCGATTGCATCAGCGCGCTGAACCAGGTTCTGTTCGAAGAAGAAATGTTTCGCGGAAACACCGTGGACTACTACAGTCCGCGCAATTCGTTTATCAATGACGTGCTGGATCGCCGCCTTGGCATTCCCATCACACTCGCGCTGGTCTATATGGAGGTCGGGCGCCGCGCCGGCTTCCCGCTGTTTGGGGTAGGAATGCCCGGGCATTTCCTTCTCAAACACTACGCCATCGACGGACACGCCATCCTGATCGACGCCTTCGAGCGCGGCTCCATCGTGAGCGAAGAAGACTGCCGCCATAAGATTGACAGCATTTACTCCGGCCAGCTCACGCTCCAGCCCGAGTTTCTCCTCACCGTCACACCCCGCCAGATGCTTACGCGCATGCTGAACAATCTGCGCACCATTTACCTGGCGCAGCGCGACTTCCGCCGCGCCGCGCAGGTGGTGGACTTGATTCTGGTGATCTACCCGCGTTCACCAGAAGACGTGAAGCAGCGCGCCGCCCTGCGCTACAACCTGCATGACTATCGCGGCGCTCTCTCCGACTTCGAAGAGTACGTCCGCATGGCTCCCGACGCCTCTGACGCAGAAGAGATTCGCCAGACCGCCCTGGGCTTGCGGCGCTCGATGGCGATGATGAACTAGAACAGATTGCCAGGATTGCCAGGAGTGATGTTTCGATCACTTCGGGACGCCAACCAGCCTTCCACCACGACTCAAAATGTCGCGTTTAAATCGCATAGCCACTATTTTTAGAGTTGAGGAAGAAAAGGGAAGCTTGGGCCGCGACTCAAAATCATCAATCTTGGCAATTCTGGCAATCTAGAGCAGCCTGTCCCCCCGATACACCAGCCGTCCCTCAACAATCCTGGCGCCATCCGTGAGCCGATGTTCCCTGGGCGGCTTGTCATCCATGATGTGCAAAACCGTGTGTCCCTGGGAAACCAGAAAATCTGATACCAGCATGCGATGGCAGCGGAACCAGAGCTGCTCGGCGCACATAATTGCCGTCTGGCGCGCGGAGGCGCGCTCCGCCAGTCGCCCGATTGCCGCTTGAAACTTCGGCGTCAGCATGTAATCGGCGTAGTTGCGGAAAGACTCATTGCGCAGGGCGATATTCGGTGATTGATCATCCGGCATCTGCTTTTTGCGCCTGCCGCCCAGGTCCGGCTCCCAGATGTAATCCGTGCCAACCTCCGGCAGCCATAGCTCCAGGTGATCGCGGTTGAAATGCGGATGCCGCCGCGACATGGGAAACGCACGGATGTCTTCGAGCAGCCGAATCTCGTGCGCTTGCAGCAGGCGGGAAAAGCTGGCCAGATCGCGGGTGGAATGGCCGAGAGTGTAGATGGTGGACATCGGTGATTGGTGCTTGGTATTTGGTACCTGGTTGGATTCACCAACTACCAACACAAGTTACCGCAGGACGGGCCGTTATCCGGCAGCGGTGAGGAGAGACCGCATCAGTTGCTCCTGCTCATCATCAAAAACTGTGCGCAAATCAATGAGCACACGGCCTTCATCCACACGCGCTACCACCGGAGTCTCAGATTTCCGCAGGGCCGTCGCCAACTCGTCCGCGCTGAGCGACCGCGAGGTCACAGCCAGCAGAAACGTTGGCAGCGTTGACGTAGGGGCCGAGCCGCCACCCACCAGCGATTCTCCTGGAATGATCTCCAGATTCAGATTGCGCGCCTCGATCAGTTTCTCTCGCAGCGCTTCCGCGCGCGCCCTGATCTGCTCCGGCGTGAGCCGCATCATCCGTAGGAACGGGATAGCCTCGTGGTTCTGGCGGATGTATTCCATCAGCGTGGCTTCCAACACGGAATAGGTGAGCTTGTCCACGCGTAAAGCCCGGAACAACGGATTGGAGCGGAGGCGCACGATCAGCTCTTCGCGCCCGCTAAGTACGCCCGCCTGCGGGCCGCCCAGCATCTTGTCACCGCTGTAGGTCACCAAGTCAACGCCGGCGCGGAGGCTATCGGCCACGCCGCTCTCATTCACCCCGAGGCTACGCAGCGGCACCAGAGCGCCGCCGCCTAGATCTTCCATGACCGGGATCTTGTGCTTGTGACCGAGTTCGCAAAGCTCTTCCAGCGAAGGCTGCTCAGTAAATCCGATGATCGCAAAATTCGAGCGATGCACGCGCAGCAGCAGCCGCGTCCTGTCGTTGATGGCACGTTCGTAATCCTGAATGCGTGTCCGATTGGTGGTCCCGACTTCGCGCAGGGTTGCGCCGGACTTGCTCATCACGTCCGGCACTCGGAACGACCCGCCGATCTCCACCAGCTCTCCGCGGGAGACGATCACCTCGCCGCCTTCGGCCAGCGTATTCAGCGCCAGCATTACGGCGGCGGCGCAGTTGTTTACCACCAAGCTCCGAATCCCGCTCACGCCTTCCTGGTTCAGCAGTCGCGAGAACAGCCGTTCCACGTGGACATCCCGTTTGCCGCGCTGCCCTTCCGCAATATCGAATTCCAAGTTCGAATAGCGCCCGGCCAGCTCGCTGCCGCGCTTCAAGGCCGACTCGGCCAGCGGCGCACGCCCGAGATTCGTGTGCAGGATGACTCCGGTGGCGTTGATCACCGGCCGCAAAGAAAACTGCATGGCCTGCTGAAGGTGCCGCTCGATCGCGCTCGCAACGCCCTGAACGGCAAGCTTCACTTGCTCCGGCGTGCTTAGGCTTCCCGCCGAGATTTCTTCACGCAACTGCGCGACTACGACGCGAATTGCCTCAGTCACCGGGGGCTGCCCTTCGCGGGCGATCATCGGTGCTAACTCAGGACTGTGCAGGAGCTCGTCGACTGAGGGAAGCAGGCGATAAAGGTCCGATTTGGCCGAGGATGGCATTTTGTTTATCCCGAGCGTAGCGAGGGAACCCTACAATCGCAATGGCTGATCGGGTAACCCCGGACCTATATTGTGCCAGTCACAGGGCGCTCGATTCCAGTTCGCCGTTGGGTGCGATATTTCCCACTCTTCGTTTTGTCAGGCGGTAGGGCTCCTTCGCTAGGTTCGGGATGTGAAATCAACCGACTTCCACCAACCCGTACCTTCTCTGCCAGTGCTGCCGCAGGTGATGCATGATCGCGTCACGGTCGCGTAGCGTGATCTCCGGATCGGTTTCTTCCACAATTTTTCTTGCCTGATCGCGAGCCAATTCCAGCAGCTTGCGGTCGCGAAGGATATTGGCCACGCGCAGTCCGGGCATACCGGCCTGTTTAGTGCCGAAGAACTCTCCAGGGCCACGCAGCTCCAGGTCGCGCTCCGCGATTTCAAATCCATCCGTAGTGCGGACCATGGTCTTGAGGCGCTCTTCGCCTTCCGGGGAGATTTTTCCGCCGGTCATGAGAATGCAGTACGATTTGGCGGCGCCGCGACCGATACGCCCTCGGAGCTGGTGCAGCTGCGAAAGCCCAAACCGCTCCGCGTGTTCGATGACCATTACCGTGGCATTGGCCACGTCCACACCGACTTCAATCACCGTTGTGGAGACCAACACGTCGATTTCGCCCGCCTGAAACTCGCGCATGGTCCGGTCTTTCACTTCCGGGTCGAGCCGACCGTGCAGCAGCCCGACATGGAGCTCCGGCATGATCTTCGAGCGCAGTTCTTCAAACATCTGCTCGGCAGCCTTAAGTCCGCTTTTGCCTCCCGTGGGTGTGCCCTGGGCGAACTCTATCTCCGGCTGATCGGCGGCAGCGCCTTCAATCACCGGATAAACAATGTAAGCCTGGCGTCCGGCTTTGACTTGCTTCTTCACAAAATCCCACACTTCCTGCGCGCGATCGTCGGAAACTTTCTTCGTGCTGATGGGCGTACGGCCAGGCGGAAGCTCATCGAGAACGCTCGTATCAAGGTCTCCGTAGAGCGTCAGCGCCAGCGTGCGTGGAATGGGAGTGGCGGTCATCACCAGCGTATCCGGCTCGGCGTCGCCCTTTTTCATGAGCCGGAAGCGCTGCATCACGCCAAAGCGGTGCTGCTCATCCACGATCACCAGACCGAGCTTGTGGAAGTCCACTTTCTCCTGAATCAGCGCATGCGTACCGATGACCAGATGCGCGTTCCCCTGCGCGATGTGACGGCGCGTGCTGCGCTTGCGGTCTTCTTCCTGCGATCCGGTCAGCAACACCACGCGGTAACCTGCTGGCTCCAAGACGCGCCGGGCGGAGAGGTAGTGCTGCGTGGCAAGAATCTCCGTGGGAGCCATGAAGGCTGCCTGATAGCCGTTCTCAATGGCAATCACCGCCGCCTGCAAAGCGACGATCGTCTTTCCGGAACCAACATCGCCTTGCAAAAGCCTGCGCATCGGCGACGGCTGGCGCATGTCGTCAGCAATTTCCTTGAGCACGCGCTTCTGCGCTGCCGTGGGATGAAACGGCAGGATCTTCTTGATGGCTTCGCGAACTTTGTCGTTCAGTTCGAACGCGATTCCCACCCTCTGCCGTAACCTGCGACGCTTCAGTTCCAGACCCACTTCCAGAAAGAAGAGCTCTTCAAAAATCAGGCGGCGGTGCGCGCGCGTGCGAAACTCGCTTAAATCAGTGAAAGCTTCGCCGGTCGGAGGGAAGTGCGCCTGGCAGAAAGCTTCGCGACGATCAAGCAGGTCAAACCGTCGGCACAGCGCTGGCGGAACACCATCAGGAAGATCGTGTGTAAGACTCTGCAGCGCTCCATAGATCACCCGCCTGAACCAGCGCGAGGTCAGCTTTCCGTTCGCGGCTGATTCATAGATCGGCACAATGCGTCCGACTTCCAGCGATTCCATGGAGGCCAGCTCTTCGGGCTCCAGCTCTCCCTGCCCGTCATCGAGGATTTCAAACTGCGGCTGATTGATCTGCAGACCGCGGTCCTTCCAGCCGCGCTCCACTTTTCCATAGAGCGCCACAAGCTGGCCGGGCTTGAAGCGGTCGCGCAGATAACTGCCGTTGAACCAGATACAGCGAATCGAAGCCGAGCCCTGCGCCGCTACCATTTCAAAAAGCGGCATTTTCTTGGTTCGGAACAGGCCGGAGTTGCGCACTTCTGCTACTACCGTGGCCATCTCTCCCGGCTGGAGTTCGCGAATCCCGCGCGGGTTCAGCCGGTTCTCATAGCGGAACGGGAGGTAGTAGAGCAGATCTTCCACCGTGAAGAGGCCCTTTTGGGCAAGCAGCTCCGCAATGCGCGGGCCGATGCCCTTCACAAACTTGGCTTCAGTGGAAAGTTCCAGCATTTGGTTGATCAGCAGCGGGATAAGTCGCTGCTATCGATCATAATTCACGCGCCCGCAAGCCGCCTGAGTGCAACGTTGGTCAGATTGCAATTATTACAATCCGGATTCAACAGAAACTGCACTATACTGGCGAACACAGCACCAGAAAAACTGCTCGACCAAGAACAACCCGCCGCGCCACGCGGCCAAGGATGAGTTATGCGATTGCTTTCGGCGCTTGCCGCCCTGCTTTTCTTGTCTTTTCTGGCACATGATGCCGGGGCCCAAACCCCTCAGCCGCGCGGGTCTTATACGCAAACCTGTCAGAACATTGAAATGAAAGGCACCACGTTGCGGGCGAAGTGCCAGACCGCCGACGGCCAATGGTCGCCCGCAGAGCTCAAGAATGCCAATCGCTGCTCTGACGGCGTGGTGAACGAGAATGGCATCCTCAGTTGCCAGGCAGGCACCATTCCTCCCGGTTCTTATCTGAGCTCATGCAAAGACGTCCGGCTTCTGGGGACCACCCTGGCCGCAAGCTGTACCGACGGAAAGGGCAAAGAGGCGAAATCGGAATTGCGCAATGCCAACCAGTGCACCGGAGACATTGCCAACCAGGGTGGAAACCTGCATTGCGTGGAAGCGGGAAAGAAAACTGAGGCCAGCGCAGAGAGTCCTGACAAGAAGAAAAAGAAGCATAAGTTGCTGCCGTTCTAATGTGCGTGGTGCGGCCTCTTACGTTTCAGCACTTCTGGGTCTCCCTCGGCTACCAGCAGCTGCACAATAGAGTCGATGGTCGCGAGCGTCTTGCCGGCTGTGAGGTCATGATTGTTGCAGAAGATGGAGAAGACAAAGGGCCGCCCGCTGCGGGTCTCCCCATAACCTGAAAGAGCATTTACATGGCTGAGCGTGCCTGTCTTGGCATGGACCAGTCCGCCCGCCGGTGTGTTCAGGAAACGCTCAGAGAGTGACCCGTCGACGCCGCCCACCGGAAGCGATTGCCGGTATGCCTCACCCCAGGGCTGCCGGCTGGCATAGATCAGCAATTGCACCACGGCAGCCGGCGTGACCAGGTCGCGACGGGAGAGCCCCGAGCCATCCAGGAATACGAACTCGTCTTCCTTCAGGCCTGCTAGCAGAAGGAAGTGCCGTAGCGCCGCAACGCCGCCCTCAAACGAAGGGGTCTGTCCTGAAAGTTTTCCCACGAGGCGCAACGCGAGCTCCGCATGCAAATTCTGGCTCACTTTATTAGTAACGCGAATGTCTTCCAGCAGGGGCAATGAAATGTGCTCGGCTAATACTTTCGTCGGGGGTGGAATGTCAGTGCTGGGGGCGGGCGGAGCAGGCGTTCTGGACTGCGGATTTTCCTGTCCCGGCTGCTGTTGCGCGCCTGGGTTCTCCACCCCTTGGGACGAAAGCTGGCTTGGCATTGCCGCGGGATTGTCAATCCCCGGCGCAGGAAGCTGTTGCGGAGCGGTGTCATAGAACTGCGCGATATCGCCATGCCGCGCGCGGGCCGTGCCTGACACTGTGATTCCGCGCTTCTCCAGCAACGCGCGGAAGAGCTGCGCGGTGAACTCGGCCGGGTCCTCAATGGCAAGCGCTTCCTTCATCACCGGAGCGCCAACAGGAAGCGTGCCCCAGAAATAAACCACCTTCGATCCCGGCTCACGATGGATTCCGACCTTGGCCTTTACTCCTGCCACGGTGGTCACAATCCGGTTCTCGAACTGGTAGTACTCGAGCGGCGTCTCCAGCGTAATCACAGCTTTGTCGCCCGCTTGCGCTCCTGGCTGAATCTGAAAGAAGAGTGAATTGTCACTGAAGGCCAGGGCCGTGACCGGCGCGCCGTCAATCCACTGGAGGTCATCCTGTGCCCAGCCTTCGGCGTAGCGCTCGGGCGAGTAGTAGGTATCGTCTCCGATCACGTCGCCTTCCACACTCTTTACTCCCGCGCGAACTAACTGGTCCGCCAGTTCCTCCAGCACCTGGGTATGAGGGGGCACGCGCTCACTCTTGAGCTGATACGGAACTACGCGGCCGGAGATGTTTGGATCGCCCCGGCCTACGATCGTGAGGTCACCGTGCAGGCGGCCCAGCGCGTCGATGGAACCGGTGGTTTCGATTGTTGTATGAAAGCGGTAATCAGGCCCGGCGATGGCCAGCGCGGCTGCCGTGGTGAAGAGCTTGGCGTTGGAAGCAGGGATGAAAAGCTGATCCGGATTGGAAGAAAACAGTACCTTGCCTGTAGTGAGATCAACCGCGTCAATGCCCCAGTGCGCGCGCGAATACGGTAACTGCGAGATGAGCGCGTTGATCTGCTCCGCCAGTGCCGGCCTGGGTGGCTGTTTCTTCTCGACGGCCTTTTGCGGCTGAGCGCAAAGCAACTGACCACACAGAAGCAGAACAATGAAAAGACGAGAGCATTCAGGCCGCATGAGAGTTGCCGAAATTATACAATCCGGCTTATGCAGAGAAGGTGGTACCGATGGCGGCTGCGCAGGCGCGAGCTTGCCCTGGGTGAGCGCACGCTGGTGATGGGCGTGCTGAACGTTACTCCGGATTCGTTTTCTGACGCGGGCAGCTTCTTCCGTCGTGATCGCGCGGTTGCTCGCGCCTTGCAGATGCTGGATGAAGGCGCGGACATTCTCGACATCGGCGGTGAATCAACCCGTCCAGGAGCCGCCGTGGCTGATTCCGGCATCTCTGCGCATGAAGAAATGCAGCGGGTACTGCCCGTGATTGAAGACGTGTTACGCGAACGGCCCGCAACCGCAATCTCGGTTGATACCTATAAGGCTGAAGTCGCGATTGCGGCCCTCAAAGCCGGTGTGGAGATCGTGAATGACGTGAGCGCGCTACGGTGGGATGACCAGATGAAACCTTCTCTCGCGCAGCATCCCTGCGGCGTGGTCCTGATGCATACCCGCGGGAGGCCGCAGGAATGGAAGACACTGCCGCCTCCGCAAGACATTGTGAAAGAGGTCAGCGGTGAGCTGCGCGAGTGGGCGGCCGATGCAATCGCCGGGGGGATCGAACGTGATCGGCTGGTGCTCGATCCCGGGTTTGGTTTTGGCAAGCGCTTCGACGAAAATTACCCCTTGCTGGGGCGATTCTCTGAATTGCACGAGACAGGGTTTCCGCTGCTCTCAGGAACATCGCGCAAATCGTTCATTGGACGCACCCTCGCCCACGACGGCAAAGACGCTCCACCGGACGAGCGGCTCTACGGAACTCTGGCTTCAGTGGTCGCGTCAGTGCTGCGGGGCGCACACATTGTGCGCGTTCACGACGTGAAGCCGGCAGTCGATGCGGTGAAGGTGGCTGATCAGATTTTTGCGGCGATGTCCCGCCAGTAGAAGGCAGCGGCATTCCACGGCCGCTATCGTTCGCGGCTGCGGAACTGGACGATTTTGCGGCGATCGCGCTTGCTAGGCCGGCCCACAGGAGCGGGACTGTAATTCATCATGGCCTTACGTTCAGCGGCTGCCTTGAGCCGTGCTTCGCGGCTTTCATCGGTTTCGCGGTAGAGGGTCTGCGCCACCGCGGCCGGCCCGCGAATCTCGCTCACGCCCAGCACCTCCACCTGGAATTCGCCGCCTTCGGTTCGGATGCGCAGCCTATCACCCGGACGGGCCTCGCGTGCAGGTTTCGCGAGCTGTCCGGAAATTTCGATCCGACCCAACTCACAAGCACGCGCTGCCATGGATCGGGTCTTGAAGAAGCGTGCCGCCCAGAGCCACTTGTCAATGCGAACGCCGTTCATTCATTTCATTTTCTCCGATTTCATGATCCCGTGGGCATGGAGTTCTTCCTGCTTAGGCGCCGTTGGTTCGCGAGTGGTTTTCACCCTGAATTTTGGGCGAAGGCCCGGCTGAGATACCTGCACAACCTGAGGGGCATTGCTGAGCTTCAAGTCGCACTGGAAGTTGGGCAGGTTTTTCCGAGAATCACCGGCCCTGCCCTGGCGGAAGGCGGCTAAATACCTGTATTTGCATCGGCTACTCGAACGTACATGAACTGATTTTCGGTACATGTACCAATTCCTGATTGCGTATGTACTAAGCAAAAGGCTTTAATCTCATTCGCCCTAAGTAGAACATTCGAGCCGCTTTAGCGAGCCCCTCACTCCCCCGAGTCGCTGGCAGCTGGCTTATATCTCCAGGAGCCCTTGTTATGCAGATCGGCGTTTACGGGTGCGGATATCTCGGCACCGTTGTGGCGGCGTGTCTGGCGGACTTTGGTGTGCCCGTCACCGCTTACGGCAGCGACTCAGTCAATACCACCCTGCTGGCCAGCGGGATTCTCCCATTCCACGAAAAGAATCTGGCGGATATCGTGCGCCGTGGCGTACGCGCCGGTCGCCTCATGTATTCCACGCACCTGCAATCCATGGTGCAGCGCGCCGAAATCATCTATCTGGCGGAAGACAGCAACAAAGATATCGAAGCGATTTCCATGGAGATCGCCAGTTACAGCGTGCACGGCCAGATACTGGTGCTGATCACGCCCGTCCCGGTCGGGACTGCGCGGCGGATCGAAGAGCGGCTGAAGGCCGCCGGCAAGCAGATGACCGTGGTTTCGCACCCGGTGTTCCTCTCAGAAGGCTGCGCCGTCGAAGACTTTAACTGGCCGGATCGAATCGTGCTCGGCACCACCAGCACCGCGGCCGTCAGCTCCTTGAAAGCGCTTTATCGTCCGCTGGTGATGCGCGGCGTTCCGGTGATTGTGACCACTCACGAAACCGCAGAACTCGTCCGCGAAGCGTCAACCGCGTTCCTGGCGACCAAAGTTTCCTTCATCAACGAGCTTTCCAGCCTCTGCGAGCGCATCAGCGCCGACGCCGTTGACCTGGCGCTGGCTCTCGGTCTGGATAAGCGCATCGCCCCGCGCTGCCTGCAGCCGGGATCCCTGGGAGGGACGTTTACGGAATCCGATATGGACTCGCTGGCTGATCTGGCGAGTTCGTCTGGCGTCTCGCTGAAAATTCTCACCGCAGCTCGCGAAGTCAATCACGAGTTCTGCGGCCGCATCAT
>JBAIYI010000227.1:0-2159 GCA_037915955.1 Terriglobales bacterium | reverse complement strand
TCTGCCGCGGGGCAACGGCCATGCGATTCGCGTCTCGCAGCGCCTGGTGGATAGTGCTCACGTCGACACGGCAACGGTCTTGCAGCACCTGGATACTCAACTGGGTGGACTCACAACAGCCGAAGTTGAAGCTCGCCTGGAACAATATGGGCCGAATGAAGTCGCCGCAGAGAAACGCCCATCCGTGTTCAAGCGCCTGCTCGATAACCTCAAGAATCCGCTTGTCATTTTGCTATCCGTGCTGGGTATCGTTTCCTATCTCACCGAAGACATCCGTGCGGCGGTGGTCATTTTCATCATGGTGGTTCTCGGCATCGTGCTGCGTTTTTTTCAGGAAATGCGGGCGGATAATGCAGCCGAAAAACTACGCGCGATGGTTAAGACCACGGCCACGGTGCTGCGCGACGGTGAGAAGCAGGAAGTATCGTTGAAGGCGATTGTGCCGGGCGACATTGTTTTCCTGTCGGCAGGTGACATGGTTCCGGCGGATGTGCGCGTGTTGTCGGCTAAGGACCTGTACCTCAATCAAGCGACTTTGACCGGTGAATCCATGCCGGTCGAGAAGATGGCAACGCCCACGCCAACCGCCATCGAGAATCCGTTGGAAATGTGCAGCATCTGCTTCCTGGGCTCGAATGTCGAAAGCGGCACAGCCATGGCCGTGGCCGTGCAGACCGGTAAGGATACGTATTTTGGCTCGCTGGCTGCCAGCATTGCAGGACAGCGCCAATTGACGAGCTTTGATAAAGGCGTCAACAGCTTTACCTGGCTGATGATTGGTTTCATGACGATCATGGTGCCGCTGGTGTTTCTATTCAACGGGCTGAGCAAGGGCAATTGGACTGAGTGTGCGTCTTAAAACTCTTAATGAGCCAATCGTTTAACCATCAGGCGAATCATCGCCACATAGATGAAGGCTTCGCTGGTCGCGGGCAGGCGTTCGTAATCCTTGCTCAAGCGTCGCTGGCGATTCAGCCAGGCGAAGGTCCGCTCCACGATCCAGCGCTTGGGCAACACCTGAAAGCCCACCTGGTCACCGAGCTTCTCGACGATCTCCAAGGTCCAGCCCAGGTGGTGCTTGACCCAGGCGATCAACTCGCCACGATAGGCGCCATCGGCCCAGATCAGTTTCAGGCGGCACCAGCGCGAATACTTCGAGTGCTTGATGCGCTCAAACAACGCTTGCAAGACCAGGCGGGCCCCATCGCGGTCTTGGACATTGGCTGCCGTCACGAGGACCAGCAACACCAAGCCCAGGGTGTCCACCACCAGATGCCGTTTGCGCCCCGTCACTTTCTTACCGGCATCATAGCCACGGTCAGCCCCGCCTTCTACCGTCTTCACGCTCTGGCTGTCCACAATCGCCGCACTGGGCTGCCGGTCCCGCTGGGCTTTCAAGCGCACCGCCTGGCGCAAGGCCGCGTTCCAACGTTCCCAACTGCCATCCAGTCGCCATTTCCGAAAGTAAGTGTACACCGTCTTCCAGGGCGGGAACTCGTGGGGCAACAGTCGCCACGCGCACCCACTCGCCGTGATATAAAAGATCGCATTCACAATCTTACGCCACGGGTGTTCCCGCGGTCGGCCGGTCTTCGCCGGCGGCGGCAAGAGTGGCGCGATTACATTCCATTGGGTATCATTCAGATCGGTCGGGTAGGCTCGTCGGGATTTGGTCATTCCGCGAGTTTGCCCGACCTTGCGCATCTACGCCAGTTTTAAGACGCACACTAACTAATTACAACATCAACCTTTACGTCGGTTGTTCCGCCGCCCGGCAGCGGCACCACATTTCCTTCCACCGCTTTTTCGTCCACCTGCAGCGCTACGGCATTGCCCTGTCCGGCACGCGTCACATGAATATGATAGGTCACGCCGCGATACACGCGCTTGGCGCTGAAGCCGGGCCAGCCGGTGGGAATGACCGGCGCAATCTTCAGTCCGTGCAGCGTGGGCTGAATGCCCAGAATATACTGCGTAATCGCCGCAAAGTTCCAGGCCGCCGTGCCGGTCAGCCAGCTGTTCTTCGCCTCGCCGTGCGTGGCCGCGTCCCGGCCTGCGATCATCTGCGCGTACACGTACGGCTCGCAGCGGTGTATCTCGCTGATCGCTTCGCGCTGCGAGGGGTTGATGCGTGCGTAATAGTCATATGCCTGGTCGCC